>CAZGHV010000168.1:0-2528 GCA_964525705.1 uncultured Candidatus Saccharibacteria bacterium
CCTTAATCGTTTGGCGGGTTAGCCACGAGCAAGTCAGAGGATGGAGCCAGCAGATTGCTCAAGGATCTTATTTACTTGTAGTTAACGGTAGAGCGGACGAAACAACCCGTGCTAAACGTCTTGTCTCTAGATTTTTGAAGAAAAAATTCCACTAAGTATTGAATCATAGTGCACTCTAACCCCGTTAGGTTGGTTGGGTTGGTTGGTCCAATTAATCTGCATATCGTTTCTACAGCATGAAACAATCACATAATACTCTTGCCATTGTAAGTTTGTAAACATGATAGCGGCTATTGCCGTAAAGCGGGACGGATTTGTCGGCACGGTGGGGCGCCCCACCGTGCCGACTTAAAACGATAGCTCGATCGCTCATGTATGAATAGATTAAACACTAAATACATCACAAGATGTATTGAATTACAGAAGTTTACAATGTTATGGTTACAGTGTTAATCAAACAAGTCGGCCTAATTCAACCACTGTTTCTTATGGGTAATCAATAAGTGAATGGTTGGAGCGGAGGAACCATTGTTTGGGGCAAACCTTTGTAGGAGAGCATCTCTCAGCTCTAGCCCGTCAGCTAACTCCGTCGGCATTGAGAGGAGACTGAAAAATCAGCATTTAGGTTATAGCTGTCTGATCTCATCAGTGTCCTTGGTTGTTAACTTCACTGTACCTGGTTGTTATTGCTGAATGAGAAAGGCGAAATTCCTTCTCCTATGCAGGTAACGCTTGCCATGCATACACTACAGCAATGCAAGTTGTTCACAATCATGAGGAATAAGTCTCACCATGTTTTCGACACAAGCTAATCGTATTGCATTCATCTCAATCGACGGTGATCCAGCAGCAGAAATTGGACTGGAAGAAGCCGGAGGACAAAATGTTTACGTCCGGCAAGTTGGTCAAATATTAGCTCATCAAGGATGGCAGGTCGATATGTTTACTCGGAGTACAAACCCAACTCAGCCTGCAATTGTACAGCATTCAGCGAATTGTCGCACGATTCGCTTAGTGGCAGGACCACAAACATTTATCAATCGCGATCGCCTCTTTAAATACTTGCCAGAGTTTGTGCAAGCATTTCAAACATTTCAGCATCAACAAGAAGTTCAGTATCTGTTAGTCCATACTCATTACTGGTTGTCCTCCTGGATAGGAATGGAACTAAGACGGTATCAACCGCTTGTTCAAGTGCATACCTACCACTCCTTAGGAGCTGTAAAATATCAGGCAGTTGCCAATCTTCCTGAAATTGCAGCTATGCGATTAACAGTTGAGAAAACCTGTTTGGAAACAGTTGATCGCGTAATTGCAACTAGTCCTCAGGAAGAAGAATATCTGCAAACTTTAGTATCCCCAAAGGGGCAAATTTCTATGATTCCGTGTGGCACTGATCTTGAGCGATTTGGACGTGTTTCACGGCTAACGGCTCGGTATCGCCTCGGCATCGCCTCTGATGCTCGGGTTGTACTGTATGTTGGTCGCTTTGATCCACGTAAGGGAATTGAAACTTTAGTTCGCGCTGTTGCTTATTCTCAATTCCGCCATCAAAATCTTAAACTGATTATTGCAGGTGGTAGCCGTTCTGGTCAAAGTGACGGGATTGAAAGGGAGCGTATTGGAACCCTGGTTACAGCCCTCGATCTAGAGGATTGTACAGAATTTCCAGGGCGTTTGGATGAAACTCTGCCCCTCTACTATGCTGCGGCTGATGTGTGCGTAGTGCCCAGCCATTATGAACCATTTGGTTTAGTAGCAATTGAGGCAATGGCAAGCCATACCCCGGTCATTGCTAGTCAAGTTGGTGGCCTGCAATTCACAGTCATTCCCCAAGTGACGGGACTGTTAGTTCCTGCTAAAGATGATGTGGGATTTGCGATTGCAATTGATCAGGTTTTAAGTGATTTAGATTGGCGAGATCAAATGGGTGCAACAGGGCGAATGCTGATTGAAGTTGGCTTTAGTTGGGACAGTGTTGCCTCCAGACTTGCTCGATTGTATAGCACTTTGTTATCTCAACGTACACGTGTCTCCAGCAATTCAAAGCTCGTTGCTGCATGATATTACCGTCAAGCCACAGAAGTATAGTGTATAGTTGAATCAAACATCCTCATCTTTTAGTAAATAGATGACTCGTATGAGTATCACTTATTTGAGGAACCGAGCCCGGGAAATGCGACATGCTGATACAGAGTTAGAATATCAAGACTTATTGGAAAAACTTGCTCGACATCTAAATATTGTATCAGCCGAAGAAAGTTTGACTCTAGCGCATAAAAGGAAAGTAATCACTAAGCTGCGGCAGTTAGGAATTAGCGCCAGTCGCATAACTTACCACAGCTAGAAGCTGATCATTCAAAACCTTGAAAGCATTGAATGGAAATGAAACCGAAAGAAATTGTTTTCGTCATTCCAACCTATCGTTTAAGAGACGTAGCAGAAACTATTGAAAAGTACGACGATAATTTTTGGGCGAATGGACACGCACCCAAAATCGTTGTCTTTGATGACTCAAGCTTAGCGAA
>CAZGHV010000169.1:0-2526 GCA_964525705.1 uncultured Candidatus Saccharibacteria bacterium
ATCCTGTACGGAGAGGAATTCCGGGGGCTGATTACCTCACTGTTTGGCGGACTGATAGGGTCATAGCACCATGCGATGGCGAATTCAGAGAATGGCTTGATGGAAACGGCACTAAATACTGCTCGTTTTTTTCTACAGTAGAGATGCCTATCCCGTGGAGAGTATTACCCATTGGTACTAGGTGGGATTTTCTGCATTGTGATTCTGTTAATGCTCCGAACTCCGCAACCCTAAAATCAGTAAAGGAAGGCGAGGTAATGGCGGTTTGCGGAAATACAGGCTTTGTTTTGCCAAAGCCAACCGCATATGAGCCGTGGCTAGGTTCACATACACATGTATCTATCCGAACAAAATGGCAAGAGAAAGACTGGTTAGATCCACAGCCAATTTTAGACTATTTGGCTCAAATAAAAGCGCAGCCTAACCCTCAAGAAGCTCCTGTAAACACAGTCGGCAACGCCAATGCAGAAAAGGTGGCAAAGGAGCGGGATGAGGCATTAGAGCGTGTCCAGAGGGCTATGTCTGATTTGGATGCTGCCAAGCAGGAATTTGCAGAAAAAACGGCGAGCTTAGAGGCTAAAGTCTTAGAACTTACGCAACAGTTAGATCAATCACAGCCAATATCCCCCGTCACAACTGATGTCTTAGTCCAAATTGTTGAGGAATCGGTCAACGTTGATGGGCTTTTGGGCAGGTGGGCAAAATGGGTAGATAACCACGTGAAAAGTACTACGCTAAAATCGATCTTAAAATATGATCTGTTTGTGGTGGTTGGTACTTGGATCGGCTTTGTGCTGACAGTAGGAGTTGCGCCATTGGCAAAGCAATATTTAGATATCACAATCTCCGTAGATATAGCGACTTCTATTGGCTTCATTTTGGGGGTAGTACTGAAGCTGTTTCTGACCAGGTACGATACAAACAAAGACGGGAAGCTGGATAGCCAGGACTTTACAGCCTTTGGGGGGAGTGTCTAAAACACTTGACAAAAAGAGAGGGTACATATAGAATTGTGTAAATTATTATTTACTACACATGAAGGCACTTCTCTTTTTTTGTTTGATAATTTCTTTTGTGTTTGCATTTGGGAGTATAATTATTGTAGAGCAGGGGAAAGAGGTTTGGTGCGAGCCATATATAGTTAGCCAGGGGATAGTAACAAACATTGGGTATCCATTGGACGGTTCGGCTAAAGAGTTTGTTTTGGAAAGTGGCTATACTTTTGAGGGGTACTTTAATTTTGAGAAGGGGCATCAAATTGAAGTTTGGCGTTATCCGTGTAGCAACGCTACAATTTTCAGGTCTAGCACTTCAAATTTGCATTAACCTCTGCTATGATTAACCTAATGGCTTGGGTAAGAAAGGTGGCGATAGAGAGGCGACTGCGGAACCAAATACTAGAAACTGGCGCATTGCTGGAAGTTTTAGTGTCTGCGGATGCTTGGTGGAAAGCGCAAGGTAAGCAATCGTATATTACAACAGAGGTGAAAAGGCAAGTATCGCTTTACTTAAACGCTGCCTTAGACAAAGAGAAGGCGAGGGCAGCGCAGATCATTAGAGATATCTAGAAATATGGGAAGTCGCCTAACAAACTTTGAACGCAAGGCAATTCACACCCATACACCACCCCGTTGCGAAATCTCAGGAGAACCGTTACCTAGAACGGAATTAGAAATCCATCATATTGTGCCTGTTGCAGGTGGTGGCAGCAAAGACTTGGATAATTTAATGTTGCTTGGACGTAAGGTACATAAAAAGCTGCACATTCTAGCCAAGATATTGGCAAGGCGGGGAGATCAATCAGAAGCTGAATGGATTGTAAAAATCAGTGAAGATGCTAGAGAATTAGAAAGGCTAGCCCGCATACTTTCCGGTGAATGCCCATCGGTTGTATATTATGATGTTGACCGATGGGGTAAAAGTCGTCGCAATGCAATTGCCCGCTGGTTAGAACTCCGCATAGGACATAACACCCTGGCAGAAACGGAATCATAAGGGCGCGATAAGATGCCTCTTAATTTAATTACCCTTGCATAATCACGAGATAAAGAGGGGCGCTTTAGTGGATAAAAGCGTAGCCTCTCTAGCTCCCAGTAGATCCGTTGTCTTATCTTTTGTGAATCCTGTCGAATATTCGTTAGAATTCTTTTCACTTTTAGAATGGTAATTTGTCTGGGTCTTTAAATGTATCTTCAATCAACTGTGCATTACTAGGCTCAACTATATTTTCTGGCTCCTCTTTAGACTTGTAGCGGTCTATAAGTATTAGCTCTCTAGCTACGATTTCAGTCCGAAACATCTTTTTATTACTCTCTTTATCTATCCATGATTGGGTTTGCAGCCTGCCTTTTATTAACACCCTGCTACCCTTTTGCAGTCTCTCTGCTGCTTGGTCTGCTAATCTTTCCCACAATACAATGTTGTGAAATTCCGTGACCTCTTTCCACTCGTCACCCTGTTTGTAATTTCTGTTTGTAGCTAGCCCTAGCTTTACAATAGATGTACCTTGCAGGGTCTTTTCTATCT
>CAZGHV010000170.1:0-2523 GCA_964525705.1 uncultured Candidatus Saccharibacteria bacterium
CTGCAATCAGGATCGGCCCCCCTCCGACAACCAGAAATACAAAGACAGCAAGCAGCTCTGTCAAAGCAGACTGCCAAGAGAGCAAAACGACCGCCATCCCAAGCACCACGATGGGATCAAATATCAGCGACAGCAACACAGCTGCACGTCTTTGGTACATGATTTAAATATTCTATCTTGAGATAGCTTACCCTTGTTTTGAAGCCTCGTCCAGCTTCATAGAAAAACTAAGTCTTCCGTTCTCTATCTTGATGAGCTTTACTTTTACCTCTTGCCCTTCTTTTACAATTTCAGCAGGGTCTTTTACAAATCCATCACTTAACTCAGATACATGAATCAATCCAGATATACTAGACGTAACATCGACAAAAGCTCCATATGGCATAACTTTATCAATAGTACCGGTATACACCTTCCCTAGTTCAGGAACTGCAGAAACTTCTTGTACCTTTGCAAGTGCATATTCCATTTGAGCAGGAGTAAAAGCTGTAATTACAACTCTGCCATCATCGTTAATCTCGATATCTACACGTTGATGAGATAGCTTTTCAGCCTCCTCCACAATGCCTTTAATATTTTTACCCCCTGGTCCGATTAATTCACCTATTTTGTCCACCGGAATATTCACAACTTTCACTCTCGGGGCCGTGGCAGCAAGCTGCGTACGAGCCTGAGAAATTGCTGAATTCATAGCTTGCAGTACTTGCAATCTACCATCTTTCGCCAATTGGAAAGCCTCTTTAATAACCACAGGATCAACACCATGCAATTTAGTTTCAAACTGGATAGCTGTAATCCCCTTCTGAGTACCGGTTACTTTAAAATCCATATCTCCATAGAAATCTTCCACCCCCTCTATATCCAAAAGTAGTCGATAATTTGTCGGGTCTTCATCATCAGTTATCAACCCTACTCCGATTCCAGCTACGGCTTCTACTACAGGGACACCAGCTGCCATTAAAGCCATGCTAGCTGCACAAGTTGCTGCCATGGATGTGGAACCATTTGAGCTCATCACTTCCGACACTACTCGGATAGTGTATGGAAATTCATCTTCCGTGGGGATTACATTACGCAATGCATTCTCGCCTATCGCACCATGGCCTATCTCCCTTCGCCCTGGTTTATATTGATACCTCCCTGCCTCTCCTGTAGCGAAAGGAGGCATATTGTAGTGGTGCATAAAGCCTTTCTCCTCTTCCCCCTCCATACCATCTATCAATTGATTCATCTTTGTAGAACCAAGGGTTACAATAGAAAGACACTGTGTTAAGCCCCTTGAAAACAAGGCAGATCCGTGCACAGTAGGCAAAACATCTACTTCTGCTTTCAGCTCTCGGATCTCATCCATCGCACGGCCAGACAATCGCTTGTTTTCTTGCAACACCCCCTGGCGCATATATTTCCTTGCCAAATATTCAACTGCAGAATCTATAGCAAAGGCAGAATACATATCACCTTCTCCCGCTAGCTCGGACTCCAGGCTTTCTTTAATGCTTCGTAACTGATCCTGTCTCCCGTTCGCTTCCTGCGTTTTCCCCAAATATATTGCCTGCTTAATTTCACTGCCTTTCTTTTCGTCTACAACCCGTAAGATTCCCTCATCCACAGGAGATGCAGCATACTGCATTTGCGGTTTGGTGATATCTTGAGCAAAAACCTTCTGCTCCTGTATGAGAAGTCGAATCCTTTCCATTGCCATATCAATAAGCTTGCCCATTGTGTCCTCAGAAACTTGTTTTCCCCAGCCCTCAATATTTAACAACTTGCCGTCACTTCCAGAAATTGCAAATAGCGCCTCCAGTTTTTCTTCCTGCTCTACGTTCGGATTAACCAACAGATTTCCTTCTGCATCTAGGCCGACCACAGCGCTGGCTACTGGCCCATCAAAAGGAAGCCCAGAAATCATCAGGGCCGCCGAAGCCGCAGTTACAGTAAGAGATTCCGGATCATTCTTGCCATCATAGGCAAGCACAGTCAAGACAACGCTCACCGGTCGGCGAAATCCCTTTGGGAAAAGTGGTCGAATAGTATGATCTACTTGCCTTGCTTTGATCACTGCTTGATCTGCTGGAAATCCCTCACGCTTCAAGAAACGTGATCCAGATATTGTTCCACCAGCATATAGCTTCTCTATGTACTCTACAGACAAAGGAAAAAAATCTTGCTCTGTCTCTTTAGGATCAATTGAGACATTTGCCAAAATAACTGTACCTCCCATTGTCACTGTTACAGACCCAGCAGCCAACCAGGCTACTTTCCCCGTAGACAACATGATTTGACCTTCTGATAGGTCAATAGTATGCGTTTTGTACCCCATAGAATATAAATCCCACCCTACTCAGGTACGAAGGGAAGCAGCTATTTCGCAAGCGAACCAACTGTTTCCTTTCGTGGCACCTAGTAGCAAGTGGCAAAATAAAAAGTAAATTATTGATGTGATTATAGCTTCCAAGAGTAGATCACACAACCCGCGCCCGTGTGATACAATGGTGTTATATGAAAAATGGGTCTAGGATACTT
>CAZGHV010000171.1:0-2478 GCA_964525705.1 uncultured Candidatus Saccharibacteria bacterium
GAAGAAGACAATTGGTGGCTCGGATATAAATGCAAATGATTGGACAAATGATCCCAGTGTATGGTTCTCATGGACTGGAAATACCGATCCTCAATCTGGAGTTAAGGGGTACTGTTTATATTTAGGGCTTGATCCAGATGCAAACCCTGACGGTACAAAAGGGCTACTTGGTAGCTCGCCTATTCCTCCAGTAGCTGGCATTTCTGATTGTAAATTTATCACGGCAGATACCAACATTGATTTTGCAACGACCTCGTTACGCGGTAGCCCATGGCTTACCTCAGATACCCAACCATATTACTTAATAGTAAAGACTATTGATAACGCAAACAATGTGTCCGATAGTGCAGCAACATTTCAGTTCCGGTATGATGACACAAAACCAGAAAACCCAGCGTTTGTATCTTTGCCTGGAGGCTTTGTGGCTACAAGGGATATCACAATTACCTGGGCTACGTCGGGTGAAGATAGAGCTCAAGATGGTCATTCACAGGTGGCTGGACTGCAGTATCGTATCGGACCCCTGGAGTCTCTAGATGGTACATGGTACGGCGACATCCACAATGGCAACCAAGATAAAACTGACTTGCTGGAAAATGATGGCATTTATCGCACAGATGAAACCTACGATTATGCAGATCTAATAGAGGGCTCAAACTTCATCTACTTTCGCACGTGGGATAATGCGGGTAATGTAACAGACAGTTACATTTATGGTGTATTGAAAGTGAATACAATTGCCCCTTCTTCCCCCCAGGACTTGCGGGTAGAACCTTTGACAAATACTGCAAACGAATACAGCTTTCGATGGCGAGCACCAGAAAGCTACACGGGGCAGGAAGATAGCCTCAACTATTGTTATGTAGTGAATGATGAGCCTAGAGTAGATAATTGTGCCTATACTGGTTCAGGAGTGACTACGCTAGCCGTGAATGCATATGCTACCAGACCAGATTCGAATACTATGTATGTGGTAGCAAAGGACGAGGCTGGGAATATAAACTATGCTACAGCAGCACAAGTAAGCTTCACGTACAGTGGTGTATCGCCAGGTATGCCACGTAACCTAGAGATATCAGATATTTCTGTGAAAACCACTTCGGAATGGAAACTGGCACTTACTTGGGCTTCTCCGCTGGAAGTTGGCGGCGGAGTTGCAAAATATCTCATCTATAGGAGTGAAACCTTGGATGCCACTTGTGCCGGCAATATGGGAAATTTTGCACAGGTGGGTAGTAGTGATAGCGAGTATTACGTGAATGCAGGATTGGAGCAGAAAACATATTATTATTGCGTTAAAGCTTGTGATAATGCAAACACATGTGGCGCACCTTCAAACACAGTTTCACTATATCCAGATGGACGCTATATAGAGCCTCCAACATTGCTTTCTGGTCCAGATGTAATAAATGTTTCTACACGCAGAGCTACGGTCTCCTGGGTTACAGACAGGGTAGCAGACACAAAAGTAGCCTATGGGCTTAGTAGTGAAATATATTTCCCAGAGGAGCCTTCTGTGGCTCAGCCGGTAACTCAACATACCATTAATATTATTAACCTTACTCCAGGCACAACATATTACTATAGAGCAAAGTGGACAGACGAAGATGGTAACACTGGCAGTAGTGTGGAAAAATCTTTCACTACAAAGCCTGCGCCTTCTGTGCGGGATGTGATAGTCAGCAATGTGGGCATAGATTCTGGAGTTATTAAATTTACCTCGGCAAATGCGCAAGGTGTGAAACTATATTATGGCAAGACTGTTGGATTTGGAGGGCTAATAGAAATCGGCACTGCAACAACCACAAGTACTTACACGCAGCTTTTGACAGATCTGGAGGATGGCACAAAGTATTTCTATCGGCTTAATCCACTGGATGAAAATGGAGAAGAGTATGAAGGTACGGTACTTGATTTCACAACTCTTCCTAGACCTAGGGTTTCAGGTATACAGATAGAAGAGGTTAAAGGTGCTGCTCAACCTACCGTGAAAGTAACTTGGAATTCAAATACAGAAACTAGCTCTATAGTTACATACTATCCAGAGTCAAATCCTGGAGATACTCGAGATGAGGTTAAGGTCAACCTTATTTCTGGGAAGCATGAGCTCACAATTAAAGGCTTATTGGCTCAAACCAGGTACGCTCTCATTGTGAAGGGAAGAGACAAATTTGGTAATGAAGCTCAGTCAGACACATATTCTTTTACCACAGCCACAGACACCAGACCTCCAGGGATCGCAAATATTAAATTGGAGGGGGCCATAGTTACATCCGCAGAAGATCCGACTGCCCAGCTAGTAATCAGCTGGGACACAGATGAGCCGAGCACAAGCCAAGTAGAATTTGGTGAAGGTAGTGCCGGTACATATACGCAGCGCACACAGGAAGACAGTAGTCTCACTGTGAACCATCTGGTTGTCATCTCAAATCTTACGCCTTCAAAGGTATATCATTTAAGGGTTGTGACCAGAGACAG
>CAZGHV010000172.1:0-2476 GCA_964525705.1 uncultured Candidatus Saccharibacteria bacterium
GTGTTCCATTACGTACTAAAAGTATATGGGTCCGAAATGGCACTACATATTCTACAATATCATCATAGATGCTTAGGCTAAACTCCAGCGTTCCCCCATCATACTTTTTCAAAATAAAGTGGAGCCCTTTGTAGCTAATGCACTCAGCTAGCCTTGTGAATTTCCCAGTTTTAGAGTCAAGATCATAAAAATCTAATGTGTACATTTACGTGCTTAAATAATTCTTTTGGATTGTAATTGTGCATTTTGCAGTAGCTGAATATGTCGACGCTGAAAACCTAAGCAGCGATTCCCCTACAGGTAAAAATAGTGCTTCAGTTGTTCCTGAAAAGCTGCTTTCCACTGAAGATGTACCGTTCTCTAAAACTCTCCTGCCTATATCGTAATAAATCTCAACGTAATTGCTACCAGCAATTGTTTTGGATAATTGTACAAACTCTCCAGTTGTGACATTTGTGAGGGCTGGGTTTGTTACATTTTCAAACTTTATGCGCATTTGAGCTTCCACATCACCGTCATTTGTGAAAGTATACGAATTTAGAGTACTAGTTGCTGAAATGTCAAAAGGAAAGTCGAAAGGGAAATCAAAGCCCGTCACTTCTGCAAGTGCGAGCTCCACTTTGGTCGCACTTGAATCCGTAAAGAAAGGGCTAGGGCAGTAAAACTCGATTTGGGTGTCTGTGGATGTTGGCTCGCCAGCTTTGTGCGTAATCTCTGGCAGAATCTGCGGATATGCCAGGATATCTCTAGATGTACCATCCCAGGATTTGATTGTAAGGGGCAACGCCGTCAACGACTTTTTCCATGCATTGACTAAGGAACGCTTCTTAGAAAAGAATTCGTCCACCGTTGCACATATAATTGCGACCTTTAATGAAACTACCCGTGGTGAATATAGCGAGTTCCAAAAGAAGCCCCCATCTCTGCCGGCTTTGTCCTGCTTGCCCACCCTCAATTCTGGTGCGCCTGTCCCCTCCAGGCTAGTGATAATTAAGTCTGTACCATCTCCTACTGAAAACCCATTATACGTCACATTTACATCGCTCATTTTTTAATACACTAAATTAAATTGCGCAGTCATTCGCTGTATTACTGCGGAAACTGGATAGTCAGCTGCGAAGTGATTATTGATTGTCACATTCCCGCCCGGTCGTGAACCTCCTTGCAGCATAGAAAACAACTGTGCTTGTTGTTGACGATTCAGAATCATTTCGCCACTATTAACACTGGCGATCTGGCGATCCCCTGTATAGCTATTTCCCCCCACAATGCCACCGCTTGCAAATGCGTTCCAAGTCTTACCTTGTGCAGTTAGGTTCCGCATCAACTCTGCTAGTTTTGCTGGATCTGTAATCCCTTTCCCTCTGTATTCCGGATTTGCTGTTAAAAATGCAGCCACTCTATCAGTCCCTTGCCTCTCCAAGCTTGATCTAGTTGCGTACGCCTGCGAAGCTCTTTCCTGTGCTGATATCACGCTATCTATCATTTGTCCAATCACAATTGCCGCCGCTGCTGCTGCTGCTGCAATTGCACCTATTGCTGCGATTGCTGGCACAGACATTGAGGTAATGCCACTAATTGCCCCACCCGTTTTTAATAGAGCATCTGTCGCCGTTTTAAGAGCATCCGTTTTACCCAGCACATCGTAAAGTCCCTTGCCGAGTTTAATTGCATCGCCAAAGAAAAAGTTACCTACTTTTAACACAGCATTAAGACCAGCAATTGCAAAGGCTGCCTTGCCGATTGTGCTTACAAGCTCTGGATTCTTTCGAATAAAATCCAGAACTGGTACTATAATATCTTTTAAAGTCTGTACTAACTCATCTGCAGTGGGCAGCATGTTTTTTATGCCCTCAGCTAGCTGCGTGAAGTCTGCAGTATCCGTTAGCTCTATAAGCTTACTCGCCAAGTCTTTGCCCAAATCCAACAACCCGGAATCTTGCGCAAATTGCCCCAGCTTCATACCCACATTATCCGTAATTGTTGATATTTGACCACTAAGCGTCCCGGACAGCTTTTGCATACCTCCAGAAAACTTTTTGCTTACGATGTTAACTATTGCACCGTAGGTTTCCTCAACTGAATTCACTACAGAGCCATCTTTAGCAAATTCTATGCCTGCAGCCCTTAGCTCATTGAATGAGACAACCCCACGCTCTACTAGCTGCTTTATGTTCTCTAAATCCTTTGATTGTGATAACTGCCCAAAAATTAGCGACAGATCTGCAAAGTTACTGCCCGTAATAGCTGCAGCATCTCCTATTGTCTCAAGTAAACTTTTGGTGCGTATGCCAAAGCCTTGCAATATCAAATCCGCTTTGGAAATTTCTCCAGTCTCAAAAGGCGTCCTAGCTGCAAATTTCTGTATTTCTCTCACCCTCTCTGCTGCTTCTTCAGCTGAGCCTAAAACTGTTTCATATTTTAAAAGCCCAATTTCCATCGCATCGGCTTGGAATACTGCAGCAGTACCTAGCCC
>CAZGHV010000173.1:0-2467 GCA_964525705.1 uncultured Candidatus Saccharibacteria bacterium
CTCCTAACGCTGCAATTTTATCTACAATTTTATCCACTTCTTTCTTACCCCTGATTTAAGAAGAATAAGTCAACAAGACAAATAATCATCACTACATTATAACGGACAATAAACTTGATTGAGGCAGAAGTATTTGTGAATAGATGGTAGCTTAACGTCCTAGAAATCAGCGGCGGCGAGTGGACTTGCGATCGCCACGAGCGATCGCCCGCTCGTCCGCTGCAATAATCTGATTAAGTCACCTCAGAAAATTGCCTGTCCATCCGCTGCAATGACTTTATGGGGAGACGTGCGAAGAATTGGAAGCAAACTCAAGGTAGAAAAGAACCAATGGCAAGTTTTACACCTGTTTTCCATGCTGTTTCTGCAAGTGCATCCATAAACTCAAATTCAGGTTTGGTTGTATGAAATGGCTTGATTCCTAAATCTTCCACCTTATACTTTTTCTCAAGCTGCACATTTTGGGGTAGCTTGGATATTCCTAGCTCTTTCGCTTTCACATTTTTAATCCAAAATTCATTGCAGAAAAAGGGTGGGTTATCGAAGAGAGCAGCATACAACTCTTTGTCTTGGATGAAGAACTTTATTTCATGAGCGTAAGCCATAGTTTCAAATCCTGGGATGAAGGTGCATACTTTCTAATATTCCCACTTACACCAAGAGCCTAAGGTAGACTTCACTGGTACGAAGAGGAGCTTAAAAAAGATCTCAGAGACCCTGGTTTCCCTGACATCTGGTGCAAGCCTAAGTTAGGCAAAAACTTGTGATGATATTTAAGGTCTAACCCTTGTTCTTAACTATCATCACCTGAATCACTTGATTCACTAAGCTATTTGGTAAATTGAGTGCACGACACAAACTTCCCAAAAGAGCTTCTTCTTCATCAGTTACCTGACCATCTGAAAGTACTAAATCAGTTGCAATTGCAAAGGTAGTATCGTAAAGATCGTGGGGTAGGGTTGTAATTGCCGCATTAAAAAGTACCTCAGCTCCATCTCGTCTTAAGACACCACAGAGAGTGTCAATCATGCGGCGTATAACATCTTCAGAGTAGCTACGAAAGAGCTTCATTCGACAAATTGTTGTGTTTATAAGGCGACTCTCATCATCGGCCAAGTAACCATCGGAAGCTACTACAAGGAGCATAATTGCCATAAACCCTTCTGCTGGACCAAGAGTAAGTTGGCTTTTTCTAATACTGCTTTGTCTAAAGGAATCAAACAGTCCCATGAGGCTATCTCCAACTACCTGATGTAAAAGTAAACACTACAAATCTGAAACCATTGAATTATTTGAGAAGGCGTCTAACATCCCGAAAATCAGCGGCGGCGAGTGAACTTGCGATCGCTTGTGGTGTTGCCCACCTGCTTACTGTAATGACCTGGTTATACACTCAAGCCATTTTTTATGTCATGCAATATTTCAAGGATAAGCCTGCTTCCTGACGCCTAGCTTTAATTAGGACTCATTTTGAGACCTAATTAAAGACGTAACCGATCGCTTTGAATTTAACACTGTAAGGTCTTCCCCGTAATTTATTTTGCGATACATCGCGCGGAACTGTCAACAGTTCAAAATGCAGATATAGAAATCTGGAATAAAATAGCCAAAACCCCTGAGGCTCAAGCAGTTCAAAGATTTTTTTGTCAGATTTAGAGGTGTCTGTAAGCCCGGAATTGAATCACAACTAGTAAAAATGGGCTTTATCTGTCAATTTTCCACCATAAAATAGTGACCGACTGGGAGTGTTCACAACAGCGTTAGCAGTGTTGATCTCGTCAAAGCAAACCTTAGCAACCTCAAGATCACTACTGGAATTGACTTTGAACTCGAACCTTGCGCCACCGGAGCCGATTATGGCTTACCATGCCTTGCAGTAGTCCTGTGCTTGATGGGATGGATCGTCGTTGTGGCCAAGTTTTATCCGGAACTCACCGACTCGTTACTGGAATTTATTCAGCACCAGCAGCTCTTTTTTACCGCTTCCGCCCCCAACCAGGGACGGGTTAATGTTTCTCCCAAAGGCATGAATACCTTCCGCTGTCTCAGCCGCCGGGAGGTTGCCTATCTGGACCTGACCGGGAGTGGCAACGAAACCAGTGCCCATCTTGTGGAAAATGGGCGGCTGACAATTATGTTCTGCAGCTTTACTGAGGAACCGCTGATCCTGCGCTTGTATGGTCAGGGCAGTGTCGTCCGGCCCAGAGATGCCGAGTGGCAAGAGCTTTACGCTTGCTTTGAACCCCTGCCAGGGACACGCCAGATTATCAGGATGGCGATCGCCTCCGTCCAGACCTCCTGTGGCTACGGCGTCCCCCTCTACACCTACGAGGGAGAACGGGAAAAAATAATCCGTTGGGCGAAAACCAAAGGAGAAGCCGGACTGAAGGAATACTGGCAGCAGAAAAATCAGGTGAGCATTGACGGCCTGCCCACTGGATTACTGGCCGATTAAGTGGTTTTCTAA
>CAZGHV010000174.1:0-2426 GCA_964525705.1 uncultured Candidatus Saccharibacteria bacterium
CTCCTCTACAGGCGGAAGTCGCTGCTAACCCAGACCTGGATACTTTAAAGCAGGCCACAGCGGAAGCCCGTGATCTGGCCCGATACCTGGCAGGAGCAGCCCATGTGCAGACCCTGGCAGGAGAGCAGCTAGACCTGGAAATGGTTCTGGCAGAAGCTCAGCGGATCTGTTGTCTGAACCTGGCAGCGGATTTATTACATCAGGCAGCCCAACTGGAGCAACTGATCGCCAAACTCTTTACAACCTGGAAACGAGTCCAGAGCCTCAGCGAAAAACTCGATGTTGAAAGTGGGGCCAGCACCCCCTATGTGCGATCGCTCCTTCAAAGTTTAGAGAAATTAACAGGAGACGTTCTAGAAGTGCAGCTTAATGACCCGCAAAAGGCAGAAGCAGCTCTGACTGTACGCTTACGCATACTCTAAAGGTCACTGAGTGAAAAAGCTGCAGGTAACCAACAGCAACCAGGAAATATTAAGTATTTCTGCTGGTCTTGCAGAACTTCAGTAAAAATACAGAGGCATTGATTTCTAGAATTGATCAAAACAAGTAGTATTACGATAGTCAAACCACTCTTAGAAAACTAAAGTGAAACTACCAGCACAGGCTCTAAAGTATCAATGTATAATAAAACAGATATTTACCAGGGCCAAATAGCACTGACTTTCATGAATTAATGCTGATTTAAACCTGTGTAATAAAAATGGGGGAGAACATGGAGATTTGCCAATTAACAAAAAATAAGCGTGTGCAAAAAATGTACTTTTGCTTGTTAGATATGGAACTACAAGGATATTACGAGCTTGGTACAGCCCAGAGGTACTTTAAATTAATTGAGAACCCAGATTATCAGAAGCGGAATCCAGTTATGGAGGAGCAACTGGTTAATTGCTTGACATTGGCGATTACTGAAGCTTAAGCAAGGCAAGGTATCAGCTGAGGTCTAAAACAACTCCTATCACGTTTCAGGGAGTTCAGAGTCTAGCCCCCTGTCTAATTTTTGGGAAGCGCTTCAAAATCGCTAAGAATGATTAGTCGTCTCAGATTTCCTGGCTGCCAACAATAAACTTAAAGAATTAATTACGTGATCGCTTTCCACTAGGGCACGAGTGATTTCTTCATTAAAAGTAGAGCGAGGCGTTTCAAATTCCTGGGGCAGAGATGCCCGGTCTGCCTCAATGACTAAAGTTGCTAGACGACTGTAGGTTTCAGCTAATTTAGCGATCGCTCGTCGCCGATCTTCCGTGGCTAGCATAATGTCAATATATAATGAAGCATCCTGAGCAAACAGACGACTGACCATATCAATTTCCAGACGATAGATCGGACTGGAAAATTCTAAACTACGGGCAATGTTGACTCCCTGCTCTGCTAAAAATACACCCAGGCTAAAGGTTGCAAAATGCCTAATCGCCTGGATGGAAACCATCATTTGGTCATGCTCTTCGGCTGAGCAAGAAACTAGTTTGCCTCCTTCGGATTGAATTAAATCTAAAAACCACTCAAATGCCTGGATATCCCGACCAGGACAGATCACTACGGTTTGAGATAAAAAAGATTGGACCCCAGGTCCAAACATGGGATGTAAACCCAGGACTGGACCATGATGAGCTTCCAGCATTAATTGCACTGAGGTTGTTTTAATGCTAGCAATGTCTGCGATCGCAGTTTCAGGGTTTGCATACTTGGCAGTCTGTTGGATCACTGTCGGCATGACTTGCAAAGGAACACAGAGTAGAATTAAATTTACTTCAGCTAATAAATGAGCTGCATCATCCCAATCATCAGGTCCAAGAATAGTAACGATGTGACCAGCAGCAGACAATCGTTCAGCAAAAAAGCGGCCCATCATTCCATGGCCACCAATGATTGTAATCCTGCGAGGTATGGGATAGTTTTGAGGTGAAGATGCACCATGCAAGGCGGCCCTATAACTAACTAAAATATTCTGCCACACGCAATCAGGTATACAAGGCTGGCCTGGAGTAGGATGGGCACTCATCCTTACCCTGTCACTAGATAGCTCAAGTTGGGACAGCACAGAAATTCTTTCACTGATCAACTGAAGTAATTTCTGATCAATCTCTTGCAATTTCTCTTGAGTCACGTAACCTCTTATAAATGGATCACATAAATTTAAAGAGCGCAATCTTATCAAATATGGATAGAGTCGTTTCTAAAGGGAAAGCTAATGTACCTGTTTACCCCTAATACTTTCCAGGCAAGTTCTTAAGTGCTGAGCAATGACTCGAACACTCTGTTCCTCTATAACTAAAGCTTCAGAGTGGAAACCAGGAATTTCAAAAATTTCCAACCTGCCTTTTACCAGCTCTCCCCAACCCAAGCAAGGATCTCGGTAACATCCTGGAGGTTGTTGTTTGGCTCGAAAGAGAATTAAATCTCCAGAGTAGATTTGGGGTGTGTAGGCA
>CAZGHV010000175.1:0-2410 GCA_964525705.1 uncultured Candidatus Saccharibacteria bacterium
CTTTCCTCTGTCAAGCTTGCCAGTTGATGCACTTCATTTTTGAATTGGCGAACCAAGCAGGTGCAGCCGACAATCAATCTGCTAACCAATTTAGATGTGCTGCATCCTGATGTTCTGCTTCAGCATCAAATACAACCTGCTGACTATAAAGGTGGTTTGGTATTCCGGTCAGCTATCGAAAGTATCCGAGGTGCATTTATTGCTTCCTCAACTGCAAACCGTGAGGGTTTAGTTAACGGAGTGTTTGATAGCTTACGTCAGCAGAATTCGATAGCTGACTACAGCCAGAGTAGCAATGTAGGTCGATATGATTTTACAGTTGTATTAGAACGGAACCCTGATTACTTCGCTGCCATTGAGGTTAAAGGTGGTGAGGGTAACAGCATCAATATCTCTGAACGTCCTTTATGGGCTAGAGAGTTCGGAATCTGGTGCCATCTAGACGGTGCTGTTGTCAATCAACCATCCAATGGTTCTCACTCAATTATCAATCGTGTGACTAATGAACTGGTAAGGCGTCAAAAGTTAGTAGATGTAGTTTTCTTCAAAGATATCCTCTGTGGAACTGTTGCACGTCCTTGCCCAAAATATCCAGGACGTGAAAGCACAATTGCCTTTGAAACCGCACCAGATGTGTTTCTATTTCCGCAACGAGTTCCGTCACTTGATGACCCTGAGCCTCCAACCCACAGTTTGAATAGTTTACGGCTTCCAAAACTAATTTTAGGACTGTTTGGTATTGCAGAAAATGCTCAGAATGCACACACCTGGGAAGTTCATGTAAGGATTATTAAAGTTTCAGATGTAAAACTCCGACGTGAAGTCCAAGTTCTACATCAGGGCATGGTTGTTGACAAAAGTTTGTCAAAACCATGGCGATTATAGGAGTAAATACCGTGTTGCAAAAAGTTCAAGAATGCAAACAGTTATATTTGTTTGAAGATTGGGATAAAAATCTAAAACTAGATTCCTCTTTGTGGAATGGTTCATTCAATGGACGTGAAAGTTCATTACAACAGCTTTCTCCATATGTAGGAAAGTTCAAGTCGGGAATGGCTAAAGTTTTAATTGAATTGTACTCAAAACCAGGTGATATAGTTCTTGATCCCTTTGCAGGCTCAGGTGTTGTACCTCTTGAGGCGGTACTATCTCAACGGCAAGCATGGGCAAATGATCTCAGTCTCTATGCATACACTCTAACAAGAGCTAAACTGGAGTCTTCTAAGAGCGAAATGACTGCTATCCAGCAAGCAAGCAGGTTGTTAGATAGAGTAGAACAACAAGCTCCTTATGTAGATCTGAATTCAGTTCCTGAATGGGTAAGCATCTTTTTTCATCCTGATACCTTGCGAGAAACTTTAGCTGCATTCCGGTTACTCAAGCAGCAGAAAAATTACTTCCTAACTGCTTGTCTATTGGGCATTCTACATCATGTACGCCCTGGTTTTCTCTCCTATCCTGCTAGCCATCTCGTTCCCTACCTGCGCAAGAACAAATATCCACCAGAACAGTTCCCTCAAATGTATAGTTATAGGGATTTGCGATCGCGCTTACTAGCTAAAGTTAGGCGTGCCTATCGTCGCCACTCATTACCAGATACTTGGGAACAACGACAGTATCAGGTATGGCAAGTAAATTGCATGAATCTGCCCCTAGAAGAGGAGACTGTTGATGCAATTATTTCCAGCCCACCATATTTCGGCGCTCTAGATTATGCTCGCGACAACAGATTAAGGCTTTGGTTTCTTGGATGTGAAAACTGGAAAGAGCTAGATGCATCTCTAACGTCCAGCAGCAAGGTTTATTTATCACAGATGGCAGTTTGTTTAAAGGAGATGGAGCGTGTTCTTAAACCAGGTTGTTATTGTGTGCTTGTTTTAGGGGATGTTGAGCGAGAAGGGCAAACAAAGCGCACTGCTGAAATCTTAGCAGACTTAGCAATTAATGTAACTCACGAAAGACTTGCAGTAGAGATCATTTATGACGACTTTATTCCTGACGATCGACGCTCTCGTCGAAGAACTTGCACAACCAAGTTTGAACGAATTCTTGTAATGAAAAAAGTTTAGTTTTGAGAGACTCTGTAGTGCTACTAATGTTGAAAACCTGAAGATAGTATTTAGACGTTTTTACCGTCAATAATGCAAGCCATCTAACACGGGTGCATCTCAGTTTTGTTTTTGGGGGGGGGGGGGGGGGGCGCCCCCCCCCCCCCACAACAAAACAAAATAAAGGGTGCTTGCAAAAGTGAGATGCCCCCTCTAACACTGGCTTCAGGATCTGTCTCTCGATAGGTTTTTTGCCCGAATTTGGATAGCAAGCTCAACCAATTGTTACCCTTGGATCAACCCTCAGCCTGGTAGTTTGCTGCAGACCATGACAATATCTGCTTGTCTGATTTTTAACCCCG
>CAZGHV010000176.1:0-2406 GCA_964525705.1 uncultured Candidatus Saccharibacteria bacterium
ATGAGAACCATACACTAGGATCATTTGTCCAATCATTTGCATTTATATCCGAGCCACCAATTGTCTTCTTCATCTGTACAGCACTTGGCTCTCCAGGTTTCTCATTATCACGCAGGTAGTAAATTGTGAAATTATCGAGGCTGGGATTTGTTACCCCATCAAGTGAAGTCAATGTTATCCTCAATTGCAAGTACCGCCCACTGCTTCCCTGAGCAAATCCAAACGCATCCAATTCGCTTTTTGTGAGATAGAAATTTGTCCCAGAATTAATGTTTGCAATTGTACTGTAAGTGGCAGATGTTAAATTCCCAGGTGTATCCGCAGAACGCATCTGTACAACTACACTCCCCCCTACCCCTACGCCAGATACTGTAGCCGAGAAAGCAGTAGAGGCAGCCCCACCGTCTCCCCAGCCGCCATTCCAACCGAGATCTATCACCTGCGCATTTGTGAGTGACTCCCATACGCCTGCCCCTAGAGGCACCTGCTCTGCAGAAAAACTGGTGAATTGATTTGACTCTGAAAGATAGGTTGCCTTTATCCAGTTGAGAGTACGATCTGTAGAGGATATCTTTACCATAGCGATATTTCCAGTGAGTCTGCTTGTAGAATCACTATTACTTGAGTTCCGACGAGCACCAATAATTACATCATAGGCATTGTTTGTGGTTCCAGAATTTGCCTGCGATCCCACCTTAACCCCATCTAGATACATATAGAATCTGTAAGTGGTACCACTAACCCAGAAATTTTGCAATGCAACATGATGCCATTCACCGTCCGCCACCACGGCTGCAGAGTTAAAGTTTGTATTGCCTACTCTCCCACGCAATGTATTACCACTCACATACATCTCGTACTGAGTTCCTTTACCAATAATTGTGTTTGCCTCGTTGATATTCATCATGATCCAAGCTTCGAGTAAGAATTCATTACCCTGAGGGGCAAAATCCAGAGCGGGAGTTTCTGGTCGGATGATGAAATCTGTGGTCGTACCATCAAAGTTGTAACCACGACCGAGTGGTGTATCAATATTGTCTGCCACAGTCATGTTTGCAAGTGGAGATCCATTGTGACCAGCAGCAGTAGCATCAAGCACAGAAGCAGTGGGTAAAGCTTCACTCAGGTACCAAACCGCAGCATAGGAACTGCTCCAAACACTAGTTCCAGACTGAGCATGATCTGCAGCAGCGTTACCATAGTAAACATAGATGTAGTCTGTATCCACAGATGCATTTATCTGGGGTACCTTCACCCAAATAACCGCTTCTTGCCCTACCGCATCCCACTTCTCAATATGGTAACTCAACAATGAAAGCCCATCTGCGTCTGTAAAACGCAAGTCTTCTCCTCCAGACTTAGCTTTTGCGAAATCAAAATTGCTAGCCATGAGTTTCACCAGTATGGGGAAATCTACTAGATTTTCTGCCTGTGCTGAATTGAGCAAATTTATCTTTTTGCGATACTGCCATTCTGTTCCCAGCCAGCCATCCTCCAGTGCGCCACCTGCCAAATTCACTACCGCTCCATTCCCTGTACCCACCAGTTGGACCCCACTGAGAGTGCCTCTTGCCAAGGCGGTATCATCATCAAAAGCCTGCAAAGTCGGTGCTTCTGCTCCCACCCTCACTCCTCCCCATTGGATCAGTGCCGCACCCGCCAGTATTCCCAAACCAACCAATAGCATTGCCACTAGATCTAGTTCCCACTCAAAAATAACTACCCTTTTCGATAACATTTTCCCGGAGAGCATTTGCTGTAAAACTTTTTTACACATTAATATATATCACTCTAGATAGGGTAGCAAGTCTACAGGTCAACTTGCTTTGCAAGTTGAAAACAAACCCGATGAGACAAGCCATACACTCGACCTTACAACCGAAGACTAATGCTGTGAGCTTAAAAACCTCTAACGTAACCCATTGCAACGCAAAGATGTTTACGTTAGCGACTCCGATTTAGTGACGCTAGACAACTGAAATAGAAAGTGCAAATATGTATCCAGATATATATGCCTATATTCGTGATCAAAAAATATATCCCAGCTGCCAGTATTGTTCCTTTAATAATGATATTAGGCTATTTGCTCACTGCAAATAGCAAAACGACTTCACTTTTAGTTTCTGCTCAAACAGGAAACGTCAACTGGACTCAGTTACAAAATGATCCCCAGCATACTGGGCACACTTCTGTATCTGTAGGCCCAGATTATAAGGCACGCTGGATCTGGATAGATGAAAGTCATATTTTACGCAACTTTGTCTCTGCTACAGGAAAAAGCGTTACTGACTCTCTACCAAGTGGCTACGTAGGTCAAGTAGTTTTCGGAGAGCAGGTGCAACCAATAGTCGCAGAAGGCAAAGTGTACATAGGTGCAATGAATGGTACGCTGTACGCATTGGATGC
>CAZGHV010000177.1:0-2401 GCA_964525705.1 uncultured Candidatus Saccharibacteria bacterium
GATTATGAGTTGAGCAAAGATACAACGATTAGCTTAAATATGAATGGTTACCGAGGTGACGTGTTGTGGGAGTGGACTGGTCAAGCAGCATTTGAATTTGGGCTAGTTTACTCGCTGGGGGGTAGCCTTTATATGATAGGTGATCTATTTGATAACAATATTCCGGCGATATTTGAAAGTAATGGTGGTGATCCCATTAATGATCCACTGGGTAACCATGCGTTCACTTTCCGCAATGATCCTGGAGGGGGCGTGGTATTCAACGTAGGGAATATTGCTGGATTGCCCATCGGTGCTCGCACTGAGTATCTGCGCATTACTGCCAGGATTCCGGGTACGTCTGGTTTGGTGCTGGTTAATATTCGAGGCTTGGGGGCGAATTATCCAGATCAGGTGAGAGTTTTTCGTGGTGTGAGCTATTCCACAGATGAAGATGCAAATATTTTGGCAGATGTGCGTACTCAGGTACTGCTCTACCCGCAAGTTGCTCCGATTTTTAATTATGCACTACTTGTGGATGACGTTGTGAACAAGTAGACTGAAATGTATTATTTAAACAAAGAAGCTATATGGACATACCAGATTTTTTTGCTATAGATATAGGTAATCATTCACTTAAGGTAGCTGAGGTAAAGCGAAAGGGGAATCAAGCACATTTATTGCATATTGGAGGGTCGCATACAGAGCTTAACCTTTTGGAGAATACATCCGACGATTCTATGCTTAAGCTTGCAGAACAACTTAAGTCTGCAAAGAAAGCCGCTGGGATAAATACAAATAATTGTGTAGCTGCAGTCCCAGAAACACCCATATTCTCTCGTCTGCTGAGCATCCCCAAGGTGGCTGCAGATAAGCTTGAAGAATCAATCCACTGGGAGCTCAAACCTTTGATTCCTGTCCCTCTGGAAGAGGTTGATGTGGCATTTTTGGAGATTGGAGAGCGTGTGGTGGGAAGCCAGCAGGTGGTAGATGCTTATGTAGTTGCCTGCCCAAAATCGCTTACGGCTAGGTATAGACGTCTTTGTCAGATGGCTGGTCTAGAGTTGCTTGCTCTGGAGACAGAGGCTTTGGCAAACTCTCGAGTGGTGAAATTCAACATGCAACCAGAAAGAGACATGATGGTTCTTGATATGGGCGCGATGAGCTCTGACCTGATTGTAGCTAGAGATGGAGTGCCTGTGTTTGCTCAAAGCATTAGCACGGGCTCAGATGCCCTCACAAAGGCAATTGCTGCAGATTATGGGATTAACTTAGAAGAGGCAGAAAAGTATAAGCGCGCTTTTGGGCTTAATTCCAATGCTGGTGAAGGGAAAATCACAAAGTCGATTGAGCCGATAATGCAGATAATCATCAATGAGATGTCGCGTACACTCACATATTACAAGGAAAAAGTGGCCGATTCCGACGCTCAGGAGCTTTATCTTTGTGGTGAAGCTGTTCTACTTCCTGGGCTAGTGGAATACTTGCATGATAAGCTTAACCTGAAAACAAGACTAGTGGATCCTATTGCTCAAATGAAGGTGGATGCAGCTGCTAAGGAGCAATTGGAGCAGTTAAAAGTAGTCGGATACAGCGTTGCGATTGGGTTGGGATTAAAAGATAGCTAATAATTTTAAGAGCAAATATACATGTCTGCACGGCCTTATTTCCGGTTCAATCTTCTACCTCCCTTGTCTGCAGGAGATGCAGTTTTGCAGGAGGAGAAAGATAGTTCTACAGTATCGGCTTTTCTCTTGGTGCTATTTGCCAGCATCATTTATCTGGCAATAACTTTGGGACAGGCGATATTGATTACCCCTCGTCAGCAAGAAATGGAACAGCTTCTAGTCCAGAGTGAACGTGCGGTGGAAAGCTATCAAGAGGTGCGGCAGCTAAATGGGGAATTGTTTATCAAGACAAAAACGTTGCAGCCGGTTTTGGAGAAGAACATAGATACTGCAGAGATCTTTAGAGTGGCAGAAGAAATAAAGCAGTCTGGTAATGGCTTATTGATTGAGACATATAGTCGAGAAAGAAACGGGTTATTTGTTTTTTCTGTGATTGCCCCTGCTGTGAGCGAGATCCCACAGTTATTAATGTCCACAATCGAAATTGCAGGGGTGGATGATGTGCTGGTACGCAGTATTGTGATGGACAGGCGTACAGGGCTGGTGAGAGTAGTTTTGGCACTTAATATTTTGGCAGCATAAAAAAGAAATGGTAGATCAACAATCCAATGGCAATAAGATTTCCTTGGCTTCTATCGGTTCTACTCTTAATAGGCGAAATAAAGATTTAGCTGAGGGCAAAAAAGCTAAGAGTGGAGACATTGATGTGGGAAAGATATTGCGTATGTTTGTAGTGCCACTGCTTGGACTCAGTATTTTTTTGGGGATTTTGTTTGTGCTCATCATTCCTGCCG
>CAZGHV010000178.1:0-2396 GCA_964525705.1 uncultured Candidatus Saccharibacteria bacterium
ATATAACCGATAACAGCTTGCCCGCCAATACCCCTATTATCACGCCAGTTAAGCCTCCAAATACACCCATCATCATAGACTCCGATATGAATAGCTCCTTCACTTCATCTGAATGCATCCCCAGTGTTTTCATTAACCCAACCTCTCGAGTGCGCTCTAGCAAAGAAACTGTAAGAGTATTAAACATTCCCAAAGCAGCCACGACCAAAGCTATACCACCTATGAGCCCGAGCATGGTTCGAATCGTCTGAAACAATTGCTCTATTTCGGACACCGTGTCTGCAGTAGATGTAGTGCGAAAACCTGCCAACTCTATTTGCTGGCGAACTATGGGCAATTTATCTCTATCCTGCGCTACCACTTTCAGCTGAGTATAGTTTGTGAGACCCAGCAACTTGACATCAGTAATAGGTACATACATAAATGCAGAGCTGCCTTCTGCCACTACCCCCAATATTTGATATGTAAGCGGTTGAGACTCAAGTTTTTCTCCCTGTGTTATGTCCCCGCTTGCTACCAATGACAAGTCAAAAAATTGTCCCACAGCATCATATCTATTCAATCCGATTAGTTCTAGGAAAGCCTCATTTACTACTGCAACCTTTGCAGCATACTCAGAAGGAATATTTACTATGGTGGAAACCGGCACAGCTTCTTCTGAAGCCCCTTCTGAAACTTCCCCCTCATTGCCTTCTTGCAGGGTTTCGTCTCCAGCAGAAACATCTGCCTCAACCAACTCCTCAGCATAAACTTCATCTGTGTTTATGACTGGCGTGGTCAAAGAGTTGTTTTCATAGAATTGGCCTGCGACCGCTACAACATCCGACAATTTCAAGTAATCCGCCTGTACCCCTTCTACTACTACATCAAATACTGAGTTACGATAGTTTGCCTTTCCCGCAACACTGATAATAGGAAGTGATTGCTGCAGGTATTTAATATCTGCAAACTTGGCGACCACTGCATCGTCAAGAGCCAAATTTGCACTGAGCACCGGAGTTGCATCCAGCTGACGCAGCTGATTAAGCCCAGCCACTCTGCCCACAACCAAGCTCTCCAAACCAAATCCTAGGGAAACCAGGAAAATTATGATGCTGATACCTAGAGCTACCCCCCCAATTGTGATTGCTGCCCGCATTTTTTTTGCAAACATGTTTTTAAGTGAAATATCGATCAGCTCCATGTATTTTATGGAATGAGTTCTCTTCTTTTCCAACAGAAGCAAGAACCTCAAGTATAGATCTGTAATGCGAGGGGTAATCCTGAATAATGGTCGAGGGACAAACTTACTCGTCATTATTGCATAGAAAGCTTTATACAATAGATACAGAAGCAGCAGTGCCGTAGAAGACCCCAGCTTTACTACTACCTGTAGATAGGAGAGAAGCGTAGCCTTTATGTTCCTAGGTTGGAGACCTTTCAAGATTTTTACGTATAAACGTGGACGGCGCGGTTTTGCCCCAGGCAACATAGCTTCTTTGGGCGACAAATCTAAATTCTGTGCCGCCTGGCTCGCAGCCAGAGCTGCAAGTTCTGCCTTATCTGTAACCATCCTCTTTATCTCTGCAAAATCTACCTGATGACAGTCTATTTCACGCACGATCCTGCCATCCAAAAATTGCACTATGCGATCTGCATATTCTAAATTGTCCAGATTGTGGGTAACCATAACGATGGTTTTGCCTTGTTTCACCAAATCATGAAAAAGTCGCATGAGGTCATCACTACTATGAAAGTCCAAATTCCCAGTAGGCTCGTCGGCGAATATGACTGGAGCATCGGACACCAAAGCCCTTGCCAGAGCAATCTTTTGCTGCTGACCAGAAGAGAGCTCAGTGGGGAAATAGCCAGCCCAATCCCCCATACCCACCAAATCAAGCATTTCTCTAGCTTTAACCAAAGCTACTTCCTTCTTATGACCGCGCAATAGCAAAGGGAATGCAACATTATTGATTACGCTGATAGCACGTATCCAATTGGGTTGCTGATAAATAATCCCCACATTCTGCTTACGCATTTCACTTGCTTGATCCTCTGTGTAGTTATCAATCCGCTCACCCATAAACCAGACCTCCCCCGAAGTAGGATGCTCAAGCCCCAAAAGTATGTGCAATGTAGTTGATTTGCCAGAGCCAGAAGGGCCAAAAACTATTACCAGCTCTCCTTTGTTAATTTGTACATCAACACCCTTCAGCACTGAAACATCTTGCGATTTCACACTGAATTTCTTGGTGAGCTTGCGGGCGGTAATCACTGCCTGGGGCTGGATTTTCTCAGATACATCATCCTGCATATTTATTGTCTCAAGAAGCTAAAGAGATCGGACAAATTTCCGATTACCAAGTCCAAAGCTCCAGCACTAGCCTTTGGAGTTATTTTTACTATGTCTGTAGAGT
>CAZGHV010000179.1:0-2388 GCA_964525705.1 uncultured Candidatus Saccharibacteria bacterium
GCTAGACACGGATACTATTTTCAACGAAACCCACTAGGGGATTTCTAGTCCTGTCTGTCTTTCTCAAAATAAAAAACCCCTAGTGATTCCACCGGGAAAGAATGAAAATCACTCACAAACCAGTTTTCACCGATAGATTCTATTACGATCACTGCCAGAGAATTTGGGAAATCATGAGCCACTCTGGTAATATCATTCAGCCCAAGTCCAGTTGTACATTAACCTGAAAAAAACAGCGCCAAGAGCATAATACTTGTTCTCAAATCCATATAAGATCGCGTCATCTCATATGGCATGGGTATATAGCTCACAACTGCAGGCATGCCTTCTGTGCGAGTTGGAACAAATTATTGGCTGCCCATTTGCCAAGAAGCTATTTACAAGTATAATCTGTTGTTGAAATCCATGGCAAAAATTCGCATCTTCCGTCCCAACCCAGAGAGAAATCTCTATTTGTTTGTGCAGTTGGTTGTTCCCTTTGGGCTACTAACCCTTGCCAGACAAATCTATTTTCAGCATCCATATTATGTAGAATTTCTCAAGCCAAATGCAATCCAGTTCATGGATGGGCTATATTTCTGTCTGCTTCTGGTCGTACTAATAGATGGACTAATCAAATTTTTCACCTATGAAAAATTGCCCGAAACGAAATCTTCGCACATATTTGCCTATCTCTATAGCACTTTAAGCAAGCTCCGCTATGGCAAGCTGAGACCCAGCTCGTTGCAGATGGAGGCAGTCACAAGGACCGCATTTCTTTCTGTATTGGTTAAATTTTTCTTCTTGCCTATCATGCTAAACACATTTGTGGGCAATACAGGCTACATGCTAGAAGATATCACCAAGTTTAATGCGGGCACTCTACCTGTCAACTTTGATACTGTTTACCCCTTTCTAGTAAATATAATTTTTATTGTGGACACAGGCATATTTGCTTTTGGTTATACTTTTGAAGCTAAATGGTTACGTAATCAAATTCGCTCAGTAGAATCAACTTTTCTAGGGTGGGTAGTAGCCTTGGCCACGTATCCACCATTCAATCAACTCACAGGACAAATTTTCCCTATGTATACAAATGGAAATACTGCATTGGCGCAAAATCAAGAAATCTCTCGCTTCATACTTATTTTAATTCTCATATGTCACATTGGTTTTGTGAGTGCTTCTATTGCGCTTTTTACACGTGGCAGCAATTTAACCAACAGAGGGATTGTTTCTACAGGTCCCTACAAATTTGTGCGGCATCCAGCATATACGTTCAAACTGATTGCATTTTTCCTCCAGGGGCTACTTTATGCTAGTGGATTCACTTATTACACTGGCTGGCTAGGATTCGCCTTCCTTTATGCCCTGCGAGCCTGGACAGAGGAACGTCACTTGAAACAAGATCCGGACTATGTGAAGTATAGACAGCGCGTCCGATGGGCATGTATTCCAGGCATTGTATAAGCCAAAAATTCGCCGACCTGTCAAAAAATATGTCCTGCTTGTGACCATATTATGTTAATTGATATATTATCGAATAGAGAATAACGGAACATGCTTGTCTACAAAATAATTAGTCCCAAATATGAAACAAGTCTGCAATATTTATCATACAACAGCTAAATGATTACCTCCCTCAAAAATCACGTGCGGTCCATTGATCTTTGGAAATGGGCTGTGGTGTGGATACTTCTGATTATCAACCTTGCATTTCGATTTGTAATCCCAAATGATCCAGAGCATGGACTAGTTTTTGATGAAGCCTATTTTGTTTCGCAAGCAGAGAGTTATGCTGTGAACACTTACTTTCTAGATCCACACCCACCACTCGGAAAAATGTTTATGTACTTTGGTCTTCAGCTATTTAATCCAGATGCAGCAGAAATACTTGATCCAGAACCCCTGGGGGATAAGATAGATGACGGCTATACTAGTCCACTGAACTCCTTGGGAGTGCGGTTCTTTCCACGTGTATTTGGGGCATTGCTGCCTGTGATTGGATTCCTTTTTCTGTATGAATTATTGGGGATGGGCAAATCGGGACAGAGTATACTGGCCAAAATAACTCCTTTGCTAGGAGGCTTAATGTTGACATTTGATAACGCTTTACTTCTAGATTCACGGTATGCACTTCTCACACCTTTTGTCTTGTTTGTCATGGTGTTTTGCATGCTCGCAGCGTTGTGGTACTACAAATATGCAACAAATCTACGCAGGAAATTACTGCTTTTCATCCTTGTGGGTGTAAGTATTGGAATGGTAGCTGCTACCAAATTGGTAGCTGTGTCCGTTTTCCCATTTGTAGGGCTACTAATACTGCTCCGCGAATGGAAAGACTTGAAAGATTACATGCTCTGGCGGAGAATAGCTGCAGCCTTGGTGAATTTGGGGCTTGCATTCTAT
>CAZGHV010000180.1:0-2384 GCA_964525705.1 uncultured Candidatus Saccharibacteria bacterium
ATAACTACTTTGGCTTCCCGGATAACTACTTTGGCTTCCCGGATAACTACTTTGGTTTCCCGGATAACTACTTTGGAGTTGCGGAAATTTCCGCACGAGGATTTTAGTAATCCGGCAACTCTCAGCAGTTGGCCTCACGATCTCCGTCCTTTGCCGCCACTCCAAAAGCGATCGCCGGAAGCATCCAGAACTTTGCCGCAGTACCACAGGAGTTGGCCTCACAATCGCCGTCCTTTGCCGCCACTCCAAAAGCGATCGCCGGAACCCGCAAATCTTTTACTACCAAACCTCAGGAGTTCTGCCCACAACTTCTTCTTTCCGTTACCTACTCAATGGCGATCGCCAGTGTTTTACCAGGAAAGCCTGTTGCTAATTAGGGCGAAAAGCTTGATGCAAGGTTAGAACTTAAGACATCTGGACAAAGAAAGTCGATCTTAAGACCATGTGCAAGTAAAGCATTCTCGAAGTCGTGCCAGTCTGAATCTACGGCATTGACGATGGGTGGATGAGCAGGATGCGCTAAGGCAACGGCAACAAACTTGCGATCGGACGGGTCAAAGCCAGTCAGCGCAGAATCAACTGGAAATTCTTGGAATTCGTTGGGACTCAGTTCGGTGATGGATACTTGCTCACAGCGCTGAGGATTATTTCTGTTTTTTAGTACCCATTCAAGGAACTCACTTTTTACGGTTGGTTGGCCATCGCGATAAAATTGTCGTTGATACTCCTGTAAAATTCGCCATTTATTATCAATGACAAGGATCTGATGTTTCTCGATTTCCTGTAATTTGTGAACACAGTTGATAATGCATTGAGGAGAAGCTTGAGGAGGCTTTTTGGCGGCAACTACCAAGACATTGGTATCAACAATAATGTGCATCTGCTTTTTCCATCCTCTGTTGACGAAGCATTTCAGCCTCGGTCATGGCAACCAAATCCGCCATCTTGTCACCGAAAAAGCTTTCAGGCCAGTTATTAATATTGCCATATTCGTCTAACTCTAGAGGCTTGAGTTGTGAAGTACCTGCTTCAGTCATTTCACAAAAATAGAGGGCAGCATCAGTATTGCTTATTTTCTCTTCCGCAATTCGTCGCTGAAGTCGCAGTAGTAAGTGTTCGCTGTGGCTTTCTAGCAAAATCTGGACATTGCGAGTTTTGATCGCATCAATGAAGACATCGGCTAGACCTGCTTGCACTGAAGGATGCAGGTGAATCTCAGGCTGCTCCAGGATAATAGTAGAACCTTTCGGGACATAGTAGCAGAGGGTAAGGACAGGAAGTATTTGTGACACACCAAAGCCAACATCTGTAATGGGAACCTCTGCACTATTAGGAGTTCGTTTAACACGAATTTCGTGTTCCCGTCGGTTCTCGGCGATCGCCTGTAAACAAATATCATAAACCAGCCCTAGTTCCCTCAACCAGAATGCAACTTTTTCTGCAGCGCTTGGCTCTTCCTGATTCTGTTTGTAAGCAAGAGCCTGAGAAGCAAGTAGCGCAGAAACAGCAAGTTCTCCACGTCTGCCAACATCTTGCGGTCGCTCACCCGACCATGCGTAAAAACGTTTTGGGTACTCTCGTAGTGGACCCAAATAATAAACATTTTGGAAAAGCGTTTCAAATTCCAGAACTAGTTTTGCTGGAAAGTCATAAAAAGAAGAACCGTAGCTTTTTATGAGAGGCACATCTTCTGTTTCTGAATCTTTTTGAGATAAACTATGTCTGTAGGACCGCCTCAGATCAATGCCTTGGCAGAAAAATTCACACTTTGGGACAAGGCTGTTTATTTCTTGACAATATACTCCTATCTTGGCTGTTCTTTCCCTTCCCGTTTGCCTATTTTCTAGTAAGTAATAAAACTCAATCAGATCAATACTACCAGAATCAAATTTAACGACTGCATCGAATGTAATCGGCTCTTTGAAATTGAAAGAAATCAACGGATTGACGCCTTCTTCATTCCTATTCTCGACAAGCACAATTGATCTATGGAGTTCCCAGGAGAGTGAATAGCTTAGATATCCAGGGATTTGATGCTGATGAATAATGTCATAAGAAGTGCCAAGATCAACATAAGTATGCTCGTCGCCCAAGTGTAAGATACGCTGACGATCGCTTGACTCAACAGTCTGCTTTAGCATCAAAAGCATTTGTAAAATAGCAGTTTTACCAGAACTATTAGTCCCAAAGAATCCAGTGATTGGGGCAAGTCGAATATTCTCAGTATCTTTCCAGGACTTAAAGTTTTGGAACCTTAGGTTGGTGAGCATGGTTCAACTCCTGGGTTAAGTTGCCTTAAGGTTTAATACTAGCTGCAGTCGTCTTTACCTCGATCGCTCTCCCCTCTCATCTCAACAGCGATCGCAACGGGGCACTGCTTCCTG
>CAZGHV010000181.1:0-2338 GCA_964525705.1 uncultured Candidatus Saccharibacteria bacterium
GTCCGCTGCAATGACCTGGTTAGGAAGACCCCAACACTCGAAACTTTTATATCACTTAAAAAACTTCAAGTCGAGGCGATCGCACGCCAAGAACTTGAACACTCCTCAGATTTGTGATTCCTAACGTCCCAGAATTCAGCGGCGGCGAGTAAACTTTCACACAAACTGTGAGATCGCCCTTCCGTCCGCTGCAATGACTGGTTAGGTCGCATTAGAAGATCGCCAACCTATCTACTGCAATAACCTGATTTGGCTGCACCATGAACTTACCTATCCTTGAGGACATGTTGACTAATTTCTATCAAGGTAAATACATATTACCTTTGATGACACCTTCATGCTTGGTTTCGCCAGGGGTTAAAACAACCTTATAGCGTTCTAAATCCATCCTTTGCTCTAGCTCATCATCTTCTAACTGTTCTTCCTCACGACCTAAGCTATAGGCAAGAATATAGACAATATAGTGACCCGGGGGAATATCAAGAGGAATTTCATCATGGTAGGTTGTGCATACTTCTACTCTATCTGAAGTAACTATTAGGTTAAATGCTAATGCTCTTTCACAATCAGTTAAATCGGGAGAAGTATCGCTCAGGTAACATTCTATCCAATGACGGTTAAAATCGGCTACAGTTGAAATATAAATGGCTCTTCCGTTAGATATATACCCGATTCTAGTGTTCTCTGGGTTCCAAGCAGGCAACCTTTCGGAAATGTCAAGATTGCCATCAAATAAATGAAATTGATAGTGAGTAGCAGAAATACTTCCAGCAAAAATCTTTTGCATTTAATTCTAGTACTATTTTCCTAAAACTATCTCTATAGTATCACCTAAGATCAACTTAACTTTCCTAGGTCCGTATGATTTCATTTGATTGCCAATAGTAGAACCTGAACCTTCATTATCGCTTGCATTGATACATTTAATATGAGCTGATCCATAATTTTCTACAAAGGTGGCTTGTGGGTACTCATCGCGCTGCTCTCTACGACCATTCTGAAAATTTAGACAAACATAATCTTTAGTTGAAGCTGCGCGATTTTTGTCGGTCATCGCCTTAGAAGTAATCGTTAAAACTCTTGGATAGGAAGTTTGTAGCGGATTACCAGACTTTCCAGGTATAGGTTGCTCCATAGCGACTGGAGGGATTTGCCAAGCTTCTGCTATATGACACGTTGACTGAGGATGCGTGCTGTTCCGCACATATATACGAGGAAAACCTACATCAAACTCTGCTTTCTGACCAGTTTGCAGAGCTGTGACTAACCTCAGTTTTCCTCCTAATATAGCACCGATGGATGAGGCTACAAGATCAGTTTCATTGATTGCGATACCGGGAGTGACGATAGGTCTACGAAGTTGATCAGGTAATGCACCAGGACTTACATACTGCACTCCGATTGTTCGATTGCCCGGTTCATCTCCTAAATCGACAGTATATTTAACTCCGGCTTTTGTTAAAGTTACTGGTAGGTATGACAACTTGTCGGTATACAGTGAAACAAAATCTCCATCTTCTTTATCTGCATCATACAATTCAATCGTAAGCTTGCGCTTGTCTACAACTACCTCACGTCCTGGAACTGGTGTAGCAACGATGGGAACAGAGCATTGAAAGGACTGAGGTGAATTTTGACTAATTTCTTGACTCTCATTAGTAGAGCCAGACAACCCAAGTAACTGATCGGCTTCAAAGATTTTGCTCTGATTATTAGGACTTAGGGAGCCTGGTACAAAATTCTTCATGTCCTCTGGTAGCTCATCTTCTAGCGGAATAGGAGATCCAGGGAAAGTATTTTCAAAATCGCCCTCATATTCGGGTGGTATCGGTCGTGTACCATCACAGGCACATCCGGAAGGTTGGTGACAGTTATCTTCTTTGGAAATACAGCTATCGCCACAGGCTTTTCCACTTGAACAGTAGCGACAGCAGCTAGGAGTGAGATCAGAATTGGGAGATGCTTGAGCAATAGGTGTTTTAATTACTTCTCCCTCTATAATTACTGTTAAAGCTAATATAGTGAAACAGACAAGGAATATAGCAACAAAACTTTTCATTGACTTTCGCATACCTTCGTACTTTCTCCAATTTCAAGTTGTAAGGTCTAAGATCAGTAGTTGAACCTGATAAGCTTTCGCTTAATATTTTCGTCAAATTCTGCGTCAAGTTGGATAGATCAGGAAGTTTTGAGATCAAAAGCCGCGCGATCGCCTGCTCCAACTTCTCCAATTCCTGAATTTTATACTGGTTAGGATTAGGCTCACACTTCAATATTTTTGCGTCATGTAAAATAACTTGAAAATTACCCTTTTTTCCAATACCTAACGGCCTGGAGT
>CAZGHV010000182.1:0-2335 GCA_964525705.1 uncultured Candidatus Saccharibacteria bacterium
CCTCCACCCTCTCTTGAATTACTCTCCGCACCTCCCTAGCTCCATACACCGGATTATAGCCAAGTTTCACGACCTGCGCCACAACCTGAGGCGTGAACTTAAGATCTATTCCTTTGTGAAACAATCTCTCATTGAGCTTATCAAGCATTATCTTTGTGATTTGCTCCACTTCAATAGGTAATAAAGGCTTGAACATAATAATCTTATCAAACCTGTTGAGAAATTCCACCCGAAAGATATGCTTGAGCACAGGCATAACCCGCATTTCTACTTCCTCATATTTCATCCCCTCACCGATTGCCTCGGCTATTTCGCGAGATCCAGCATTTGACGTAGCAATGAGGATAGTATTTGTAAAATCAATTTTACGACCTGCACCATCTGTGATATGACCTTCATCCAGCACCTGGAGGAAAATATCCCACACCTTTGGGTTTGCTTTTTCAATCTCATCTAGCAGCACCAAAGAGAATGGTTTTGAACGCACAGCCTCTGTTAAGTAACCACCTATAAACTTCCCACCATCACTATACCCAATCAATCTTTCCAAGTTCTTCTCTTCCTGGTACTCAGACATATCTACTCTCACCATCATCTTTTCCTCACCATAATATGTCGCTGCCAAAGTCCTAGCTACCTCTGTTTTCCCTACCCCTGTAGGCCCATAAAACAAGAATGAGGCAATCGGGCGCTTGCCGGAAACTAGACCAGCACGAGCACGGCGCAAAGCAGCCGAAATAGCTCGCACTGCCACATCTTGCCCTACAACCCGTTTGTGCATCTCATCTTCTAGTCGGATTAACATCTCTCTCTCACTACCAGCCAAATTCCCTACTTGCACACCCACTTTCTTCGAAACCACTGCAGAAACTATATCTGCAGTTAAATATTTCGCACCTTTCTCTACAGTCTCCACGGCCGATTCCTCTAGTAGATCTATTCCCTTATCTGGCATTACTCTCTCATATGCATATTTAGAAGCCAAAGTTACTACTTCTCGCAAAGCTTCAATTTCAACCTTAATTTCATATTTTGCCTCAATTCTTGGCAGCTCATCTATCAAGATTTGCAGTGCAACCAAAGGTTCTGCCTCTGGCAATAACACAGGAGAAAACAATGCCGCCAAGTTACGCAAAGGCTTAATTTGCCGCTGGTAGCCTTCTTGAGTAGTAGTAGCTATCAGCTTTACTCCGCTATTGTCAATCGCTTTCACGAGTATATTCACCACTTCTGCCTGTAAATCGGAACGGATGTTAAGTAATTGGTCCAGATCCTCCAGCACAAGCACTATATTTGCAGATTCTACAACCTCCAAAAACACACTTTCTAGGGTCTGCTTATAGTTCTCCAATGTTTGGTTTTGAGTAAACGCCTTCCCAAAATCAAAAACTACAAGTCGTTTATCCCGTAGTACTCGTGGGACATCCTCCACCACCATTTTAACTGCCAAATACCGTAGAAATTGGGTCTTTCCCACCCCTGGTTCTCCCACAACCAGCACTGCTGCATTATTCTCTTTCTGCAGCCCCCGCAATAGCTCTGCCATCGCCTTATCCTTACCCAAAGCCATCGCAAACTTCCCCAGAGCAGCTGTGCGTGTAAAATCGTGTCCGAACCTTTCGAGATTCGGACAATATTGGGACGTGTACGCTCTGTTAACAACACCTTTCGGCTTCAGCAAAGACCTCCGCTCCCAGATGCGGAAATAATTCTGTTTGCGGTTCTGATTTCGCAACCATATTACCAAAGCCTCAACCTCTGCAGCCTGAATACCGAGCCTAGAAAGAGGCTTCTGCCAGACAAAACGTCCTAGTGCAATAAACAATGCAGCAATATCTATTTGGTCACTCTCAATTTCATTCGCCACCTTAAAAGCCTCCAACAAAACCCAGCCATAGTTGCGTTCAAAGGAAAAGTCCATGTCCGAAGAAAAAAAGCCCTGAAGTGCAACCTCTAGTTTTTCTCCAGTTACACCCAGCCTTGACAGATATGAGCCTACAGAAGGCATTGATAACACACCCCTACTCATCTGAGACAGAAAATTCTGTGGCTGCCTGTGATAGCAATCATCAAGCAAGCACATAACGTCATACCCCAAATAGCTATCTATCTCCGTCTCCTTTACTCTGCCAGAGCGCAACTTTTGCCGCAACATACCCAGGCTCCCAGATTCTAAGTTGAAATTGAAGCGTGATCGATCACGACTCAGGAAAGCTGTATACATCACAGCAATCACAGCTAACCAGGGGATAACTTCCCAAATATCGTTTGGAAGCCAAGGTTGATATGCCACCCAATTCCCCCCCAGAAACAAATATATTGCCAACAATACAAT
>CAZGHV010000183.1:0-2290 GCA_964525705.1 uncultured Candidatus Saccharibacteria bacterium
TCCCCTGCAATGACTTCCTGGAAATCAGCTTTCGCTTACTAAGAGCGATCGCCCGCCCCTCCGCTGCAATGAATAGTTAGGCTACATCAGAAGATCGCCCGCCCGTCCGCTGCAATGACCTGGTTAGGAAGACCCCAACACTCGAAACTTTTATATCACGTAGAAAACTTCAAGTCGAGGCGACACCACGCAAAGAACTTGAAAACTCCTCAACTTTGTGATCCCTAACGACCAAGCTCACCGGACGCAGATAACCTTGGCAACTCAACCGACCAGCTTGTGGCGTTCCGGTGCAGCGACTTGTTAGGTGCCGACTGTTGAGAGTTACATAAATAAATTGATTAACCAGTTAGTAAATTTTACTGCAACTTCCGTATGAGGACGAAGGGCTTGCTTTGTAATTGCCTTACCTAACGGATAGCCAGGTTCGTCATGCCAAGCAAGATATGTATGAATAACTGCTTTACTATGATGAACCACTTTAAAAGTTGTTACATTTCTTATTTGTGCCTCTTCAACACATTGCCTTGCAAATGCGAGTGATGCTGGTTCTGCCAGTTCTGCACAAAAATCTTCTAACATACCTGAATCTTGATTGTTTGGCATGAGCCAAAAACCAAGTTTAGGTTCATCAGAACTACCCTCAATTACTGTTCCATCAACATTAGGATTTTTAGGGAATGTGTAGCTGTAATGCTTCAACTTGCTTCTTATGCTATCCCATTTACCTGTAAGAGAAGGGTTGTCAGCATCAAGCATAACACCAATGACCTTCGGAGGATTAGGACGTACAATTAGGGCATTTAGTCGCTTTAAAACCCCTGCGTCTGAGCCACACTGGTATATACCAAACACTTCAGGAACAGTATGAGCTGCACACAAAGACATTACTACATGACAATCATTATCCCCTTCAACTAGCAGTACCTTATCCGTGTCCTGTTTACAAACATCGCTCATACTGCTCACCGCACTTCAACATCCATGTCAATGGCATCAGTAAGAGTCTCAGATGTGTACTCTGTTGCCTTTATAAAATCATTTTTTGCATCGAGTCTGAAGAAAGTACCAAGTTCAGGATACTTATTCCATGCAGCATCAAATCCTTGTATGCAATCACGACTATGAGTTGTCGCAAAAACTTGAACATTAAGCCTCTCTGATAGCTGAAAAACAATATCCCATACTTTAGGCTGCACACTCCAATGCAACCCATTTTCAAATTCATCAATTAAGAGAAGACCATTCCGAGCATTAACAAGAGCAACAATTATATGAAACAAGCGAGTGATGCCGTCCCCCATACTTTTAAGAGGTAAGGGTTCTTCTATTCCCTCAATCTTGACTAACGGGATACGGTTATCACTTGAACGCCCTTTGCTTATATCTTCTACAAAAGCAACTCCAGATACTCGTTCATCAATCAAACCAAGGGCAGAAATGATTTCTGATTCCAAATTAGTTAAACTTGTTAAATCCCAGAGAGCAGCAAGTCTCCGATTGGGCATATTATCTGTTGAAACGTTTTGCCATATATATTTGAACTCAGATTCCTGCCGTTCGTAAAGAGACCTGGAACCACGCCGAATATCCCTTACATCCCGATCTAATCTGAATAGTCTTCTAGTTTTCTCACCTTCCTCTGCCACAAGAAAAACTTCAACATTGGATAGTTCTTCATCAAAATGAGCATCAGATACTCGAACCTTTCTTATTGTGCCTTCATCATCAGTTTTATTTTGATAGACAGCAGCACTAATATGAAGCTGAGCGTTAGATGAGACTTCTCCTAAAGAAATACCTTCTTCGCCTATTCTAGGCAGCTTATGTCCAAAGAAGAGATGCCTTACAGGATTACCCAGAAAACTTTGAAAATGTGGTTGAGCTTCACTAAACCAGGTTTCCTGCCTAGACTCAACAAGATCAAGAAGAATACTAGAAGAAGCATTGCTGGCATAAAGTTCTATTGCTTCAAGAAATGTACTTTTGCCAGCATTATTCTTGCCAACAACTAGGTTGACCCGACTTAGCTTCCTAACTTCAAGATGTTGGAAGAGCCTAAAATTACTTATCTGAAAGGACTTCAACATATAGAGATTCCTAATAATCCCCTCCAACTAGCTTACAAGATACCAGGCTCGATGGAGGCAGTTATAGTAAATCTCTTTCGCTGGTAGGCAAAAACATCAGCGGTCTTACCACCTTGATACCCAATCATGAATCTCCAGATACTGCCTCCACCAAAGACTTAAGGCATCTAACGGCCTGGAGTTCAGCGGCGGTTAACAAA
>CAZGHV010000184.1:0-2283 GCA_964525705.1 uncultured Candidatus Saccharibacteria bacterium
GCTGCGATGATCGCGGGATCACTTGCTTTCGCCGGCACCTTCTCGATCAGGACGCCAATGTTTTCCGCGTTTGCCACGACACTGAGAGTGAGCATCGTGACGACAACCATACGTCGCATCATCATCATCATCTCCTATAACTTTTCTCCAAAGAAACCAAACTGATTGTCCACATAGACATTCTCAGTAAGACCTCCTCTACTTAAGAATATACTATTTTGCCCAGTAACAAGATCTAAGTATCCTATTTCCAAAGTATACTTGATGTCCAGATTCACCCCCGTACTAGTTAAACTGCCTACGAGGAACGACTGACCATCTCCGCTTACTTGAAGGAATTTAGCACCACCCCCCGAGCCATGGCTGGGTGCAGTGAAGCCGTTAATTTGTCCCACTAGGCTATAAGCACCTTCATCGTTAAGTTCAAAAATTTTGCCCAAATTCATCGTGTCAAAATAGTTTGCCCCTAGTGCATAAACGACACCATTCACAAGTTTAGGATGGATCGCAAAATCATAAGCATTGACATATGATTTAAGCTGGTTCAAACCCATATCATAATAGACTATTGTATCAGTATTACCTACTTCGTACACATCCATGACCAGATGTTTATCTGCAGTTATACCCATTAAAGTCTCACCGCTCCCCGCATATGAACCCCCGAAGTCTTGTGGGGTAGCCAGTGGTGTAAAAATCCCATTTGCTGTCTCTTGCATAATGAGGGACTGACCCCACTCCCGACAACCTCGGTTCAAGACCATGACGTCATCTTGCCACCCACTCATAGAGAGCGTGTAGCAATGTTCTACTTCTGTAGGACTTGCTACTCGATAAACTTGACTGGTGGATAGCTCCAGAGCATACAGCTCACCACGTACATAAGCTATTCTATTGCCAGTGCTATCAAAACCCTGCAAGTCAATTCCATGGTTTGTCCAAGCAGACGGCACCATGTTCAGCATAGTCAAACTTTCAATATTTGGCTCCAGATAATCAATTAACAGCTGAGGCTCAGCACCTACATTTAGATCCACCAAATATGCTCGGGTGGGCAAGTTCCTAGTGAGGGGACTTAAATAACTCATAGGATTTCCTTGAGCAGCTTGCTCAGCTCTCAATCTAGCTTCCAAATCCGCAGCCACCGGCTCTATTAAATCAGGCTCGGCGATTGTATAGACCAGCTTACTGCCGTCTGGTGACAGAATATATTTTTGCACCTTTCCCCCCGTGCTAGTGATTGCTACTCTGTCTGTTCCTTCCAAATTTGAAAGGTAGACTTCTCCGCCATCAAGATAAATTACCTCATACTTATCCTCCAACTCCTCAAGCAGTGAAGGCTCTACAGATACTTTTGTTTGTACTGTAGCAGTAATAATACCCACACTCGGCGCCGGATTGCGCTGGCTAGACAAGTAGGCTACCAAGATACTTCCTCCCACCAAGATAGCTCCCGCTAGAACAACCATCAATGCTCGGAATTTTGTAGACCCGAGCAATAGCTTCAACTTACTCATATACGTTTGGTTAATAAATATATTATTTTTTGCAATTGATGCAAAAAGGTCTGGGTTAATAGAATATTCTGGGAATTCCGCAAGTTGTTTAATACCTGCTACAAGTAATGGGAAAGTAACAGCATTCTGCTGGCTGCCTGTTTGATCTGAAATTTGTAGTTTAATTTTTTCTACTCCTCTATAAAACCGTAATTTTACATTTCCCACCCTATGATCCGTAAAAGTCGCAATTTCTTCAAAAGTCATTTCTTCCCATATGCGTAGGATTATCACCTCTCGAGTGAGATCATCCAATCTATCAAGCTGACGCTTTATTTCCTCTAGCAGTTCTGCACGGATTGCCTGTTGTTCAACGGGTGCATCGTCTTTATCAGCAACTGACGAGAGTTCATCTTCAGCCAAGGGGATGTCTTCACTGACTTTCCGGCGGAACTTGTCATATATAAGGTTTCTAGCCACTGTGATCGCCCAGTTCACTGGCTGCTCGATTTCATGCAGAGGTTTTCCTGTGAGTAATCTCAAAAAGGTCTCAGAAGTGATATCCTCAGCTTCTGATTTATTACCAAGCTTCACTAGCGCATACCTGTAAACCCTGGGCGCCAAATCTTTGTAAATATCTGCGTAATTTTGCTCCATTAACTTAGTAGACGTGGAATGTTAGTAAAAGTTACACAAAAGCGGATGACTTTGCAACTACACCTGTTATTATCATAGGGTCTCGACTAGATAAATGAGATAAAAGCTCTTAATATCTAGTAATGACAGT
>CAZGHV010000185.1:0-2273 GCA_964525705.1 uncultured Candidatus Saccharibacteria bacterium
ACTGTCATTACTAGATATTAAGAGCTTTTATCTCATTTATCTAGTCGAGACCCTAGGCTAATACAGGTCCATCCTCAGCACTGGAGACCCGCTTCTGTTTTCACCTTCAAGCACGAAGCCTCTGTTTAGAAAAAATTGCAGAGTAGGTGTATGGTCTTTCGGATGGGAAGTGTGTACATGCAGGGTGATGGTTCTTACTCCCCTTTCCCTAAGCATTTCAATGAGTATCTTAAGCAGCGTGGAGCCAGCCCCATTTCTGCGCTCTGCATCTGGCACGTAGAAACGTTCTAAATGAAAAGTACCTGGATCGGTAATCATTCCGTATATCTGTATTTCACTAGTGATGACGTTAAAAGGGCTGGTAACCAAGTCAAGTGAAGCTCCCTGTGGACTCAGTAGGTATCTTTCCATGCTCTATCTCCAATAATCTAAGGCTTCTGAGAGCTTTACATAAATAACTGGTCCTAGGTCTTGTTCGTATGAGAACTTACTTATTTCTGTAAATAGAGACTCAAGTTTTGGTTGATCAACATCAAACCAGTCTGGATGGCTGAGATAAGTAATCAGCTTGGGGTCTGTTACCGGTTGCCCGGGGGTATTGTAGTTCATATAAAATCTATTAATCAGTTCATCTGTCCCAAACCAATATGAATCATTGCCATTATTTGGGATCTCCCAGAGGTTCATTTGTGGTGGTTCAGAGCTGTTCTGATCCGATATGGATGGCTTGTACGGCTGAGCTGTATGTTCAAGTGCCCAGTGCCCAGGTAGTTCCTTGCGTCCAAATTTGTATGGTTCTCTGCCAGAAGCATCGTATGTAAAGCCAGTAGCCTCGAGCGCTTGCAGGGTAGCCATATTGGCAAACCATCCTCCAGCACGATAGCCCACGGGCTTTGGCAGTCCTGCATTTTCAAACTGCTGCAAACCCCATTTCAGAATTGCAGTGAACTGCTCTGTAGTGTAGGCAGAAGTCGCGACATCATAGCCATCAATACCGCTTCCCCATCGTGGGCTAGAAAGTGGTTCTATACCTGCAGCTCGGACCATGTCGTATTGCATATGCATGTGCATTGCAATCTCATCTCCAAATTCCAGATGCCTTTGCATGACCCAGTTTGTGATTTCGGATCTGCGATAGGAGGGGGTCTTTTGATCAATATATATGCGAGGATTGAAGAATAAGGTGAGAGGTATGTGATACCTGCTAGTAATAGCTGCCATTGCCTCAAGAGTCCAATCTTTGACATCATAGCCCTCCCAATCTATTGTCCAGGCTACCATTACTGGATCAGAAACTAAAAAATGTAAGCTGTTGCTGCGCCAGAGATCTCCGTCGACTATAGCTATTAAAAATAAGGTGTTAAGACCAATCGTTACATCTGATATTTCCAAGTTTAATTGATCTCCAATAGTTGAAATCTCTATTGGTTTTGGCAGTGAATTTAGATAATAATAAAGTCGAATCTTTTTATCCTCAAACACTGCTTGTTGTAATTCCCAATCCAAAGTTAGCTGAGTTTTGCCATCTTTAAGTAAATGCCAGGTGCGGCTAGTGCTTATCGCCAGAGTAGGCGTTTCCACTTGACCCAGGCTACCTGGTGTGGGAGCTCCGAGCGTATTCTGAGCTGCTAGCACTGCTTGTGGAGATTTACTGCCATAATAGAGAAAGAATTTCGCTTGCGGATATTTGCTCACAGAAAATATCACTCGTGCCAAAGCGGTGTTTACACCCTGTATAGCTATAGGTACCTCTTCTACAGTATTTTGTAGTTGAGCTACTACACGAATATCATTGCCAGTGAGCAGAGACTGCTTGCTGGCAACTAATGCTTGATGGTTGAGGGTCACGCCGATAGTGGTTGCTTCTGCAGGTATCTCTATTTGACGTCGGAAACCGAAGTCATTATTCCACCAAGGAATATTGCTTTCTATACTCGGCTTGCTAGGAAGCTTATCAAATTGAAGTGCTGTCGTTTCATCTGTGGACGCTAGGCTTGCTTGCACCCGGTTCCATCCATAAAGCCCAACCCCTGCCAAAATAACCAAAAGAAATATTCTAGGCCAAATACTAGGACGTTTTTTTCTCCGTCGTCGTTTACTCATTATCCAGCAGTAATATAGTTAAGCAAAAACCTTGGGCTTTATACCGAGGCTTTTCATTATTGCATAGACTTTTCCTCTTGGGCAAATTGCATTTGTGAGCTTACTGTTTGTTGAGATTATGCTAACCTTCTCCAAATTTGTATCGCAATACAATGCAGGGGAGGTAGGAA
>CAZGHV010000186.1:0-2259 GCA_964525705.1 uncultured Candidatus Saccharibacteria bacterium
TGGGTTGAATTATTTCCATCTGGAAGGCGCGTTTAGCGGTTGGAGCACTAACTATTAAGTTCCCAGATTGCATAGTATACTGTAGCAGTATGCCGGGAAGGATTGGGAATAATTATTAAGATGGCATTTATTCGTAGACAAGCTTCAGCCAATGGGACTATCAAATTAAGTCTTGTAGAAGAAGCGTATGATCGAGAAGCCAAACGAGGCAAAACGAAAGTCATTGCTTCTCTAGGGGAAGAGCAACCGCTACGGCCTTCTAGCTACACAGAGGAGACGGTGGTAGTTTGGGCCAAAGATCGCACAATGGGCAACGTATGTGTTTTCAGCGATCGTATCTTGGGTTATTTCCCATCGCCTGAAGCAGGATGTGATGCTTTACTCCCTTGCGACATTGTTGAGGCTGGTAAATTTAGACATGGTGCAAGGCGCTGGTGGTGTCGTACCCATCATGTTTATTGGGGAACTAAGGCAGATCTCCAAGCAATTGTTGAGTCTGATGATCACAGAAAAATTCGCTGTAGTAATGCCTATCAGCCGATGTGTTATGTCAAAAATCCTTTTATTCTTGATTTGGAAGCATATCCTGGTGGTGTTGGTATATGGACTGCTCTTCCTCCAGCCATAAATACTCTCGTTACTGATACTCCTGATAGTGTAGGGATTCATCTTCATGCTCGGAAAGAAAAGGTTGAAAAAAAGGATATTGATGCAACTTTTCCAGTATTACTGGTTTTAGATAAACCGGGGCTTTTTTCTGAGCTGGCTCTAAGACCAAGGATTGCCATAACACCTCCAGCAGGATTAGCATATATAGATGCTGTAGTTAATAAAAGGCCATTGGATTGCCTAATATGCAATCGTTGTCATGCACCTCATCTGGACTTAGGGGACTTTGCAGAAAATCCTCATCGTAAACATTTTTGCTCTAACTGTGGGCATGATGGCAATTGGTCCAAGGGACATATTGTATCTAACCCCCTTAAAAAATTACATGATCTATTTTTAGGATGTACAGGCACTATTGAGGTGGAGAAGACTATTAATCTAGATAATGATCAATATGATGCCGTCCAGATCTGGCCAAGTACTCCAGCAATTGTTTGGACACTAGACCGTCCACAAGAAGTTGGTATACATATACACGCTTATAAAAATGGCAAAAGAGTTGTTGATGATACTTTCAGAAAGGTGTGTTACGAGGGGCAATGGCTCGACAGAAACTCACTGCTACAAGTAAGTTTGAAAAAAGCTGGTGATGCTGATTGGTTTTTAGGCTAGAACCATGCAATTTCTGAATTTGCTAAATACGACTCATTCAGCGTAATTAGTGCAACTAGAGCCAAAGATTCTTCTTGTGGTGACCCATGCACTGAAAGCCATTTTATTAATCTTTAAAAACTAAACACTAACCATAAGGAGGAAGTCAAACCAACAAAACCAAATGCTGCGAATGATAAGAAAACAATAGAAAAATTTTCGGAATACGAAAGTTGACGTTGCCAAAAATAGACTCGCTTATCTTTTAGCTGTTTGGTTTCAAACTCCTCATTCGTGAATACTTTAATCGCGTCAAATGGTAATTCATTAGACAGTTCAGACTCAATTTGTTTTAAAAATGTTTCGGAATGTTTTATCAAAAATCTAACTCTTCGATCTAATTTCCAAAATATAAACGACAGTAGTAATAACAGAATTCCCAGAGTAATGCCTAAATAATGATTACTAAAATTTGGCTGAAATGTTGTAACTAAACCTGTGGTAGTGAATGAAGATAGCACAACATAATAGTTAAATGTAGTCATTCTTTGACCTGCATGCAAAGCAAAATACTGCCAAATGTATTGTTGTGCTTCTTTGAGGCTGTAGGACTTATTCATCGGGCTATATCGGCTATTGATTTAAAGATATTTCTAAATTATCATAGTTTGTCAATTTCAAAAATTTAAATCTTAGTGTTCAAAGCAGACTAAGTCTCCTGCCACAGCTTGCTGACCATAATACCTCCATCCTTTAATACTAATAATTTAATCTTGATGACTTATTGCTGTGAAAGGAATCCAGGAACACATCCCCAACAATCAAGCTGTAAGGTGCCGATTTAATCTGGAGCAGCACCTTCGGGCTTGAATGAAGCAGCTCAGCATCAAGCTCAAAGTCCCAGTTCTGAGCTCCGAGGCCCAAGTTCTGAGCTGCAAGGTCCGAGTCTTGAGCTGCAAGGTCCGAGTTCTGAGCCGTAAAGTCCGAGTTCTGAACTGC
>CAZGHV010000187.1:0-2237 GCA_964525705.1 uncultured Candidatus Saccharibacteria bacterium
CGTATTACCGATGCTTCTGGCACGTGGTTTGCCGGCACTTATTCGTTGGGTACACTCAGAGCTTGTTCCCCAATAAAAGAGGTTTACGATCCTAAGACCTTCATCCCTCACGCGATGTCGCGGCGTCAGACTTGCGTCCATTGCGCACGATTCCTAATTGCTGCCTCCCGTAGGAGTCTGGGCCGTTTCTCAGTCCCAGTCTGGCTGACCATCCTCTCAGATCAGCAACCCGTCATAGGCTTGGTAGGCTTTTACCCCACCAACTACCTGATAGGCCGCAGGCCCATCCCAAACCGCCGGAGCTTTACCGTGTAGCTAGATAAATCTACTACACGGACTATCGGGCATTACCCCGCCTTTCGGCGAGCTATTCTCGAGTTTGGGGAAGGTTCCTACGTGTTACTCAGCCGTCTGCCACTATCTAGACAAGTGCTTGCGCACAAATATAGACCGTTCGACTTGCATATCTTAGGCACATCGCTAGCGTTAATCCTGAGCCAGGATCAAACTCTCCATGTAATTTCAAAAGCTAACTTCAGCTTTACAGCTGTATGTTTAACCTTATTAATCTTGAAGAATTTTGCTGTCCTCAATAATAGAGGTACAGCATTGCTTCTGTTTTATGTCCGAAGCAGACATTGTGACCGAATCTGTCCAAAAAGGAAGATCCGATCTATTTTCTCTATGATCCCGGCACTGTCTTTTTTATTCGTAATCGAATTGACAGTACTTTGAACCTTGTACAAGTTCAAAGTTCCCTATCACTTTTCAAATGTCAAAGAGCTTCATCCACGCAGACAACTGCTCACACCTAAGTGATCCTAGCTTTCCAGCGCATTCGCCAGAGTGAGTCTGCGGAGAAATAACCTTTTTTGTCAAAGGTGATGGGATTTTACCACAACGAAGCCCACTTCGCCAAGTGCTTATACAAAGAATCTTATCACTCTCGCAATTTATAGACGGCATCTCGAGTTTTACCAGCCTGAAGAATCAATCCCAACTTCTCAAGTTTATTTAGATCTCGCCGCAAAGTACGCTCCGTCACATCTTTCACTAGACTGCTTACCTCTCCCATACCCACCTCCCGCTTCAATTTCACCAAATTATAAATTTGCTCTTGCCTCCCATTCAGCCCAAAACCGTAACTGTCTTCCCCTTCAAACACCTCGTCCTCTATAGAAGGTTCTTGGTCTTCAGTTTCCAGTAATGCATCTTCACCCCAGTCAGCTTCTTCATCATCTGCCATGAGTGCATCCCAGTAGTACTTTATCTCCCGCCAACGGCGGTACAGCACCCAAATCCCCACAATCCCCCCAAAGACCATCACCAGCAATTTCCACATGTTTGGTTTTGACTGTTGCTTTTGTTCCATTCTCAATATTTATTTAGGACATTACAAATTCAGACATGCTTCCCCAGCGAGTCCCTACTTCTACTCCCACCTCCAGAGGCACATGAAACTTAACGACACCTAGCATAGTTTCCCTCACTTTTCGGACAAAATCAAGTAGCTGAGAATCATTGCTACCCTGCATCGGTAAAGCACCTGTATACTCAAATATAAGCTCATCATGTACCTGCAGCACAAGTCGAGCCGGAAAATCTTGCACAAATCTATCCACTTCAAACATGGCCAGCTTCATGATGTCAGCAGCGCTGGCCTGCAACGGGAAATTTGTCACTTCACGCTCTGCAGCTTGGCGAACCTGGTAATTGCTAGCACTAAGGTCCAAGCTCTCGCGTCGCCTACCCATAATCGAACGCACTACACCAGAAGTACGCGACTCCGCCAATAGCTCTGCATAATACTCTTTCACTTTTGGGTAGCGTGCAAAGTAAGCTTCAATAAACTTAGCTGCTTTACCAGGCTCTATTTTAAGTCGGTCTGAAAGTCCAAAGGCAGATATGCCATATACCACACCAAAGTTGACAGTCTTCCCCACCTTGCGCTGTTCTGGAGTCACCTGGGAAAGCTCTACCTCAAATATCTCTGCAGCAGTACGGGCATGAATATCCTGTTTGCTCTGAAAAGCCTCTATCATCGCCGGATCACCAGACAATTCTGCGAGCAAACGTAGCTCTTGCTGCGAGTAATCAAAAGCAATAAAAAAGGCATCAGGAGGTGCGACAAAGGCATCACGTACATTGACTTCCCAAATTTCACCCACAGGAATATTTTGCAAGTTTGGGTCTTGAGCCGAAAAGCGCCCCGTCACCGCCCCCAGTTGGTTAAATGT
>CAZGHV010000188.1:0-2225 GCA_964525705.1 uncultured Candidatus Saccharibacteria bacterium
CCGACGGCAAGACCTTGGCCTCCGGGAGTGTTGACAACACCATCAAACTCTGGAACTCTAACTTAGACTTAAACTATTTAGTGACAAATAATTGCAATTGGGCACGCAATTATTTGCAGAATAATCCTGAAGTCAATCCCAGCGACAAGCATCTATGCGATGGTATCGGCATGAAAAAGCAATAAAGGGTTATGTTTTACGAACTGCACCACTGAAGAAGCTATAGACAGCATCAACCGATTACAAGTATCAGTACTTCTACAAATTTTTATCTCAAAGCGCAACACTTTCACCAGATTGGTTTTCTAACACTCGTACCAGAGGCAACAAAACAGCCCCTTTTTCCGTCAATCTGTAAAATGTCTATCAGTAGGTCTTTAGAATTAAATTAGTCAATCCCCCAAGTTCTCCCTTTACATGGAACCCAGCTTCAAAATCGCCTTCGAGACTGGACAAACAGCGCAAGCCCTCCGGGTTCAGCCGCAAAAAGACTTGACTTCGGCTCTATCCGCCATGAATCTGAGTGAACATCGTCCAGTCCTGGTGGTCATCGGGGGAGCCAGCCAAATTAGTCAAGCAGATTTCCTACGATTAGAGTGTTTATTTGTCGAAGTGCTGGCACCCCTCGCCCAGGAACTCAGCTTAATCGTAGCCGACGGTGGGACAGATACCGGAGTAATGCACTTGATGGGCAAAGCCAGAAACCAGATCAACGGGGCATTTCCTCTCATCGGGGTAGCACCAATCAATTTAGTGCAGCTCCCCAACCAGGATCACCCTTCCGCCAATGCGGCTTCTCTAGAACCACACCATACCCACTTTTTTCTCGTGCCCGGTTCCGAGTGGGGAGACGAATCTCCTTGGCTGGCTCAAATTGCTAGTGCCCTGGCTGGGAAGTACCGATCCATTTCAGTCTTGGTTAATGGGGGAGCGATCGCACTGGTGGATGCAACGGAAAATGTTAAGGTCAAGCATCCCCTAATTGTAATTGGCGGTAGTGGGCGATTGGCCGATGAAATTGCCGCTTCCATCTCCCATCCTGAAAAGGAAATGCGGGAAGAAATAGCCTCATTAATCAACACCGGGGAGGTGACCGTCTTTAATTTGTCAGAATCGTTTTCTCAGTTGGAGTATTTATTAAGAGAAAAGCTATCTAGATAACTACTGCGATGCAAGAAGCTACAGACACCAAACCCCAACCCGAATCGTCACCTCTTAACAGGAATCTACTAGAAGAAATCTGGAAAGTTTTCATCCTTTACGATCGCAGTGCCATCAAAGCTCAAAAGCGGTTTATTCTTCTCCGCAAACTCACCCTGATCCTTACTGTGATAGCGACAACATTGGCAGTTATAGAATCAGTCATAGTAAAAAAATATTTTGATCCTAATTCTTCCCCCGCCATTTTCTTTCACTCTTTGGTTATTATTGTTCCAATCATAGTTAGTGTTTTGCTGGCAGGAAGCATCAAATTTGGCCGGGGCGTTAACTGGATATTTATTAAGAGCAAATGCAGAAACCATTAAGCAAGAAATCTACCGTTATCGGACTCAGGTCGGAAGTTATAGCGATATCAATCAGAGAGATGCCAATTTTGCTCAAGAAATTAAGACTATTGGCGAACGGCTGATGAAGACTCAAGTTAATCAGGCAGGTTTAGCTTGGAATGAGTTGAAAACCAAGAATGATCAAACTTTTTTAGTAGTTATTAAGCAGGGAATTAGCGCCAGAGATAGTGAACCATTTTCAACTTTAACAGCACAAAAATATGTTGACTGCCGTTTGATGGACCAACTGGAGTGGTATCGCAGGAAAACCCTGATTCTGGATAAACAATGGCAAACTTTGCAATGGTTCATTTATATCCTTGGAGGAGCTGGAACCTTTCTCGCTGCTATTGGACTAGAAATTTGGATTGCTGTCACAAACGGTGTTGCAGCAGCTCTACTTAGTTTTTTGGAACTTAAACAGCTTGAAAAAACCTTAGTTGGCTATAATCAAACGGCAAATAATTTAGAGAATATTCTCTGCTGGTGGCACTCTCTGACTTCTAACGCACAATCTGATCTAAATAATATTACAAAGTTGGTAGAAAGTTCTGAAACAGTCATTCGCTCAGAAACAACTGGTTGGGTTCAGGAAATGCGCGATGCTCTGGCAAGTCTTTATAAAGAAGAAGAGCCAAAACCTCAAAATGACAATAAAAAACTAAACTCCTGATCAAT
>CAZGHV010000189.1:0-2212 GCA_964525705.1 uncultured Candidatus Saccharibacteria bacterium
CATTTGTCCGTCTTGTTCCAGGCGGTACATAAGTGCTGTTGCAATAGATTGTCCCATCTCGGCAATTGAATTACAGCTAAATGGCGGCACTGCCAGAAGACTCGCTTCTTCACAGGATTTCCAGACACTAATTGCAGTGCTAGTCTTGCCGTAGCCAAATGGTGCGACTAGGCAAGCAATCGTTGTCTGGTTTTCAAGGACAGTCTGGACAAATTGGCGCTGGTAACGCTGAATGTCTGGGGATACTACAAAAGTGGTTGTTTCAGAACGATATCGATGATATGTCTGCTCAGCACTTTCGTAATCAAAAATGCCGACATGCGTCGCTACAACAGGTTCTTTTCTGGCGAGGAGATTCAATCCTTCAGTTGCGATCATCATTTACTCTTTCAGGAGCTGCCAGCTAAAGCCACTAATTGCTAACCGTTCACCACGCTCGCGTCGGACTTTAATACACTCGAAACTTGCTTGAGTCTGTTCTAGCATTTCTTGAAACGCTTCAGGCACTATCAGGCATATCTGGCATACTTCCTGACGCATTTCTGGCGTTAGAAGGACTGACATGCCATCTTCACTAAATTGCTGATATACATGATGAAGCGCCAACAAGAATGTTTCGAGAGGGCAATATAATCTGCGCGAAAACACCCGTCCTTGAGCATCCAAACATGCTGGATAAAGACTGCCGACCCAATACAGAATCCCCATCACACTTTGAGTGCTGAAGGAGATACTTGTTTCACCAAACTGATCGGCTGCATTTTGAACGACAATATTTACCAGACGATCTCGATTTACAGTACTTGGAGCTGTCATCCACAGGTGGTCGCAAACAGTGCGATAGCTCCATGAGAAACGTAGATTTTTGTCTGATGTAAACAATGTGTAATACAAGAAATGGATTAATTCACCCAATAGTTGACGTTGAAAGAGGCTCACTTCAGAGATGATACGTCCCTGATCTGTTAGCCTGAGTACCTTGTGTGCTTTTTCTATAACTCCAAGTTCTTCCAGGGAATTGATAAGCTTTCCATAGCTGGTACGCTGACGCAGCGCATAACCTTGTACCTGTGCTGCAATTTGGATCTCTTCTTCTGTTTGCCCTTCAGGTGTGGACTGCAAAAGTATGAGTAATTCGTAGGCGAAATTCGGTTGCAAGTCATGTCGGACGTGAAAGCCTGTTGGTTTGCTCATTGTTCAGGTCGTTTTCCGTACTTTGTAGTGAGGCCGTGTTCCCATGTTGAGATAACGTGACGGACTAATTCCAACTAGCTCTGGAATAATCGTCTCGCCACGATTCAATCCTTCTACAGTATCCATCATGACAAATAAGTTATGTACCATTTGCTGGATCCGGTTGTGCTTCAAACTTTCATAATCTCGACAGAATGGACAATCGTGCCCTGTTGCATCCTTTAAGCGCATAAAATCTTCTGGACGGTAAGCCTCACCGCCAATATCTCGAATCATCCGGGTAGATATGTTTCTCCGTCCAATGAACGGAAGATAGACATTGCCATAACCGGCTGTTCGACTCCAGCATGAACTGTCAAAGCTATCCACATCCAGTTCTTTAAATTTGAACAACACCTCTGGAGTCCCAATGCCAAAGAGATGTAAACGCAGTCCTTTTAGTTCAGCTTGCTCTTTGACAAACGCTACCATCTCAAGGGACTGGCTGTTCACCATGTTGATACTGTTGTTGTCGCCGCTGGTGGCAAAACTGCCGAAGCCAATATAAGTTACGCCTAAATCGGCATAGGCATCAACAGCGGGCCGGTGGCTGTAGGCAATATGGGCTCAGAAACCCTGTTTGACTATACCGCCATCGGCGACAACGTCAACCTGGCGTCCAGGCTTGAGGGCCTCAATAAATATTACGGCACCGAGGTCATCATCAGCGGCTCCACCGCTGAACTTCTGGATAACCGCTTTGTTCTGCGGGAGTTGGACCTGGTGAGAGTCAAAGGAAAGAAGCAGCAGGTGACAATCTTTGAACTGCTGGGCTCAGCTCCTCCTGAGCCTGATCTGGAAAAATTTCTGGAACTTTATCACCAGGGGTTATTTTTTTTGCGGGATCGCCGCTGGGATGAGGGGGCGGCCGCCTTTTCGGCGGCCCTGCGGCTGCGGCCTCATGACCATCAATGCCACCGCTATTTGTCCCTGGCGAAGCAGTATCAGGCTGAGCCTCCCGGGCCTGAATGGCAGGGAC
>CAZGHV010000190.1:0-2197 GCA_964525705.1 uncultured Candidatus Saccharibacteria bacterium
GAAAACGTGTGAGTATCATACTAGGAGAAAAGATCATCAGTTATTGAAATACAGGTTTAGGAAGATTGATTGAAAGGTTGCACCATCAAGCCAGGAGCAGGCTGATAATAAAGAAATTTAACTAGGGACCCCATAATACAGGCAGAGTCTCAAAAACGTCAGGAATTGTGAGACACTATTTTATATTGCTTCAAATCTTGCCTACGTTACTGACCCACTGCATGAATGAGATATCTCAGACTTTGACTTAAGTAGACAATCGCAGAGATAATAATGGATGAGATGGACCTTTTTGAGAGCTACTTTAAGAGCAGGGGTCATCATAGGATGAATTGCTATTGCCAGGATATAATCATTGGCTGAAATAACAGGATTAACTTCGGCTGAGATAACTTGTTCATTTCGCAAGATGCCTAAAACAGCACATCTTTCAGGCAGCGAAATTTCGCCCAGTTGGATACCACAATGCACACTGTTGGGTTGAATTAAAATTGCAAAGAGGTTTGGTTCAATAATCCTTTTAGTTACAACCACTGATGCGTTCTCCAAAACTTTACTTCCAGCTTAAAGTAATGCTTCAAAACAGGCATGTATTAAGTGGTATATTTAAGAAATATTTAACTATATATTTACAATAATAAGGATATACAGAGATACATTTAACCACTCTATATTTAGAGATATAGCCTGAATCTAAACGCTATCCAAACATTACCTAAATACATTTAGGACTGACATTATAGCGGTTTTTAACTTAGTGAGATCCGATGAGAGGCCGCTGAAGGCAACAACCTCTCACCCTATACTTCAATGAACTGAGAATAACTAAATTGCTCTACTAAGGCCAATCAACTCAGGACTTTAGCTCCATTCCTGGATTTTAGTTTCTGATTCTTAACCCTAATCTGCGGTAGGTCATGCTTATCCTTTTGAAAGTAACAAATTTCGACAAGCGTTGGCCATATTTCTAGGGCAGCATGAAATTGACTAACCACGTCATCAACGATCCTGGAGACATTTTGTTGGAAAAAATCTGGCTCGAATCCATAGAATACCCTTGACAGGCTATCAGCAAATTGTTGAAGGGATTGTTTTCGGTCTTCATTCTGAGTCGCATTGGCCGCGTCAATAGTTTGTTTATGAATTGCGGTAATTTTATTGAGAATCTCTTCCGAATCTTGTAGAGTGACTTCACCATAATAATCAAACTTGATCCCAAGATCACTCATCTGGTGCAAACTACTCTTAATTTTTCGCTTCAGTAAGTTAGAGATTTCCTCGTTAAAAATTTCACTTACCAACGGGTTACGCATGTAAATATTTCTGACATGGTTCTGTACAGCATCAACATGCGCTGCCACAATACCATCTTGCTGTATCCACAACCTGTAGATGTAATCTTCAAACCTTAAGCGAGTTGGGAAGAAGGGAGGTAAGCCTAGTCGATTGTCATAGCCAGCAACTCCACAATCCATGCGCCAGTTTTTGTTTGTTACTACAGGTCTAAAGTTCACAAGAACATACAATTCATTTAAATCATTTGGACTAAGTTGTTCCTCATTTTTAAGATACATGTGAACAAAGTCAAGTGTATCGATGTCATTAGTTCCTGTACGAAACGTTTGAGCTATTTTAATCACAGCATCCTGCGAAACTTCTCCCTCCTGTAATAGAAGAGAATTTTCCCGAAAGTATCCTTTAGTTGTGTTAGTCTCCAGGTCCATTGCAGTATCGATGATAAATTCTCCAATCTCATAGTTTTCTGGTGCTTGGTTGACCTTCCGACCTAGAACATCTTTAAAGGCGGTCAGTAAGTCAAATGATCGATGAACATAGCCATTTTCATAAGTTTTGAACAATTTACCGTGACAAATCTCGTTGCTAGATAATGACTCTGGACTAGTCTCAATAAGTGCATCTGGGCGCATATCGTCGTCTGAGCTTATCATTAGATGGCCTAACGTATACATCAGAGTAAAGTTTCGATTACCACCGTAGCTTGGCCGAAACAAATTTTTGACTAGAGATTCAAGTTTGCGATCGCGTAATCTCTCATTCAGGAAGTTAATAAATTCTTCTTTCTCACGAGGTCCGACATAGAACACATCGTTTACTGTTCTAGTTGCCTCCAAAAGTGGATAGTACGCCAATTCAAAAATGAAGTGCATCAACTGGCAAGCTTGACAGAGGAAAGCTC
>CAZGHV010000191.1:0-2170 GCA_964525705.1 uncultured Candidatus Saccharibacteria bacterium
TTGGGGCGGTGGATGAGCCGTTAGCACAGGTCATTGACCCCCTTCTCCAGCTCCCCCCGGAAGAATTTACGCCGCTCCTGCTGCAGTTGTCACGAGAAGAGTTAATTGATCGCTTTGCCTGACCAGACGATCGCTCCTTCTTCCTCCAAGGTCTGCGATCGCTCCTGCTTCCAGTAAAGAAAACTATTCTCCCCATCCTCTCTGCTGGGTCTGCTCCAGGCGATCGCCATGCTTCGACTTCTCATCTCAATTTTTCTAATCTGAAACCTGGCGCTTGCACTTCTGAACCTCAACGTTGGGGTGGTTGCACTTCAGAAACATAAGTTTTATTTAGGCCATTGAAGCTTTTAAGCTAGAATTCCTAAGCTAAAACTTGAAACTTCGACTGATTGAGGGCAAGGATCAAGCTTGCCACTCGAAGAACGAGGATTTTTCGATAAGGTTTCCTCATCGCAACTTGATACCTTTGGGTTCGGAAGTCCAGGTTTACAGCAAAACGCTGCAGGAATCGCCCTCAGAACCTGAAGCTTGCAGTTCCACACTCGAAGCTCCAAGCTCAAAACCTCAAGCGTCGAGATTGCAAGGGCAGCGATCGCCCTCAGAACCTGAAGCTTGTCGTTCCACACTCGAAGCTCCAAGCTCAAAACCTCAAGCGTCGAGATCGGCAAGGCAGCGATCGCCCTCAGAACTGGATCATTTATGTTCATAGTCCGATAGACTGACAAATGAAAAAGATGAATGATGTGAATTTGAGTTTGACTCAGTTGTGGCAAACCATAAATTTAGAGATGAAAGAGCAAACTCTACAAAAGTTTGAAAATCTTGTATGTTATTCAAGGTTATTTTCAAGGTTACGGGTTGATCGTGCTCATGGTATCGCACCCCATAAACCTATCCTTTTACTCTCCGTAATTGAGCTAATTAAATCAGGCTTAATTCATCAGAACCAGATTTACCTATCAGAAGAATTAGTCACAACTTTTTCAGAAGTTTGGAAGTATCTAGGTTCAGAAACACACAAACCAGACATTTCTAGACCCTTCTTCCATTTGCGCGGGGACAATTTCTGGCATCTTATTCCCAATCGGGGTTATCGAAAAATTATCACATCCAAAGTTAAGCTAAAAACCTTTACCCAAGTTAAACAAGCTATTAAGTATGCTTACATTGATGATGCATTGTTTGAATTGCTTCAAGATCCACTGTCAAGGGACAGTTTGAGGGTTATCCTGGTGCATAAATGGTTTAGTCATAAATTAGAAGCATATCATCAGTATTTAGATACGATTTCAAGCCAAAAACTATCTTGTTATTCCCAAAAGCTCCATGAGGAACGTACACTAGATGTCGAAGGATCTCAAACATTACATCAAAAAATTTTCCAATCTTCGTGTTGATCGTGCCCGTGGAATTGCTCCTCATAAACCGATTTTACTGCTTTGTGTTATTGAGTTGATGACTCAATCATCAATTACTAAGAATCAAATCTACCCGTCTGCTGAGTTAATTGCGACATTCCATAAATATTGGACTCACCTTGGATCAAATTTACACAGTCCCAGTATTCATCTGCCTTTTTTTCATCTTAAGAGTGAAGGATTTTGGTATTTATTACCCAATCCTGGCTTTGAAGCTTCTGTAAATAAAGGTACACGACCCAAAAGCGTTGCTGCACTCAGGGACACAGTAAAATACGCCTACTTAGACCGAGAATTATTTCAGTTGCTGAAAGAACCTGATCCTCGACAACTACTTATCACTACACTGATCCAGGCGTGGTTTCCTGAAAAATCAGAGAATGTTCAGCAGCTTTTGAGCATTAATGCTTTTGAACAAGAAGTTAAGGCACTTGAGGCAGTTCAGCTCAGGCTTTTTGAGAGAAGAGATGCCGTTTATCGAGTTAATGAGATTGATGACGAGGAAAGAGTCATTATCAGAAACGCTGCCTTCAGGAAAAACATTGTGAAAATCTATGATTACCGCTGCATTGTGTGTAGATTGAAGATCGTTGATCACAATGGCCAAAATATTGTTGATGGAGCACACATTAAACCATTTGCCGAATTTTATGATGATCGCTTTGATAACGGAGTATCGCTCTGCAAAAATCATCATTGGGCCTTTGATCATGGTTGGTTCGGTGTCAATGATGACTATCGAATCACTGTTG
>CAZGHV010000192.1:0-2157 GCA_964525705.1 uncultured Candidatus Saccharibacteria bacterium
GGTCTATGCAGCCTTGACTTGGAGTGGTGCTCAACCTCCCCAAACACCAGAGGTTTCCAGTCAAGTAGTCAAACTGTTGGTGGAGCCACCTTCAGCAATTGCTGTACTGGAAACCAATTCAGCAGCAGGGTTAAAAATGCTGGAATTAGCCGTCAACCATCAACTCACTGCTCGACGCATTCATGATGCCAGACACGCAGCAACAGCCTTAGTTGCAGGTATGCATCGAGTCTACACCTACGATGTCGAAGATTGGCGAGTATTTCAATCTGATGGCATCTCAATTGTTGGCCCTCCATCAGTTTTACCTCAGTTGTAGCAGATATCTATCAGGAGTTTTGGAAGGGGAATTGATTGCCTTCACCAGGATATCAATTCATGAGACTGATGGGGGAGAGCGATCGCGAGACTGGAAAGATTCAGGTGGGAGGAGCGATCGCAGAGGACGGATGGGGGAGAGCGATCGCGGGAGACCGATGGGGGGGGAAGAGCGATGGCATTAACTTATGAGAGAAAGAGAGGGGAGCGATCGCTGACAGCGTAAAGCTTTATAGAATAGACTCAATACTATTCTCATCGACAGAGCTTCAACGATGTCACAGACAATCCTTGACCAAATTCTTGACCAACTGCCAACTTTGGAATCTTCTGAGTTACAGCAACTTAGTCAAGCTGTTCAGCATTATCTTGCTCATAAAGAAACCGCAGCCAAACGAGTTATTTTTCATCAAGCCTTAGTTACCTCTGGATTGGTAAAGCATATCAAACATGCCAGATACCAGAAGCAACAGCACCTGATTCAAATTCAAGGTGAGCCTGTTTCTATAACCATTCTTGAGGAACGCCGATAGATGGCTGTTTACTTTGTCGATAGTAGTGCTTTAGTCAAAAGGTACATTGCTGAAGCTGGATCAAACTGGGTTTTAGGATTATTTGACCCCACTTTAGATCATGAGTTTTTATTGCTGCTATTACAAATGTTGAAATCATCGCAGCAATCACACGACGGGCGCGCAGTGGAAGTATCAGTGTCACCGATGCCACAAGTGTATGTAATCAATTCAGAAATGATTTGCAAACAGACTATCAAATTGTTGAAATCACAGAAGGAATCATCAATTCCGGCATGGTATTAGCTGAACAACAAGGGTTAAGAGGCTATGATGCTGTGCAGCTAGCCGCCAGTTGTGCAGTCAATACACTTTGTACAGCGAGTGGCTTGCCACCCATCATCTTTGTATCAGCAGATAACGAATTAAATTTAGCTGCTGCCAGTGAAAGATTATTGGTTGAAAACCCTAACCTTTACCCGTAGAACCACGCAATCGTCGAGAGTGATCCCTGATTTCTAACACAAAAGAATTCAGGTGAGAGGAGCGATCGCGAGACTGAAAGGCAAGCAAACCATCGCCATTGACACTGATTAGAATCGAGTAACTTCAATTGTGTTTTGCGATTGCAGGTCAAAGAAATGAGGCAAGGCGATCGCGAGACTGGAAGGATTCAAGTGGGAGGAGCGATCGCTGAGGACAGATGGGGGAGGGCGATCACTAAGCTGAGATTCATCTGAAGGGCGATCGCTGACGATGAGGTGGAGGAATGCGATCGCTGATTCACAGGAGGCCATTGTAGCGGATGGGTGGGAGATCGTGAGGCGATCGCAACTTCACGTTGGGTGCTGAGTGCGATCGCTAGGTTAAGATGAAAGAGTAATCGTTTCCTTTCATCAACCCTCAGACGAGGAAATGTCAAATGCCATTAGCTGAACTCATGTCACACATCCAGGAACTTCCAAAAATTGACAAACTTCGGCTAATGCAGTTTCTTGCCGCAGAACTGATCAAAGACGAAGAAAACACAAACTTCTTTGTTGCGAACCAGGAGTATCATGTCTGGTCGCCCTACAATTGCTCCGAGGCTGCTAATGTCTTGATGGAACTTCTGGCGACAAGGCAACAAGAAAAGAATGGCTAACACTCAAACATTCTCTTACAAAATCATTGATAGTAGTCTTGGCATGGTTGATCGTATGGCGTATCTGCCGCTGGCACTCAGTCTTAACGGTCAACTTTTAAACACCGAAGGTTTATTAGATACAGGTGCAAGTGTTAATGTTTTACCCTACGATTTGGGACTGCAACTGGGCTTGGTCTGGGA
>CAZGHV010000193.1:0-2144 GCA_964525705.1 uncultured Candidatus Saccharibacteria bacterium
CGACGCTCAAAACGCTTACACTGTTTGCCGAATCAGCCCTAAATTTTCTCAAAGTTTGAAAAGACGCCGAAATTTCCAAAAAACAATCAAAACCACTCAAATGAAGACCTCTCTGGTTCTAAGCTTTTTTCTTGCTAGGCTTGTGTTCTGGGTGCGTAAATATACGTTGCAGTCTCGTTTCTGTTCGTGAAAAAATTGGTAAGAATAACTAGATCTAAAAGTGTGTAAAGTTATTTGAGGATTAGATTCCTGTCAGTTAGCTCAAACTTTGATTTGATACATCCTAGAATGTTTTTCTTCTGGCGTACCCTATTATGGTATATGCAATAAGTATTGTCTGAGCATCTGATTTTCTTCTTCAAAACTGAGCTTGGGTTTGAATTTGAGGGGTTCAGGACTATAGGGGAACTAATATCAAACCATCCACTACTACAACAATCACAGGATACATTCTAGACTTAAGATGCCGCCAGCTAAGTATCGATAGTTTCTGCTCCGAGACTCAGAAACACTGTTCAAAGAATTGGAGACTTGACTCTGGGAATCGAGAGATAGTAGTCTGAAGAGATTCTCAAATTGATCCTTTTTGGTAAAGCTAAAAACACAATTGAAACTATAAGCCCTGTGAGTTTAACACAAACCCATTTCCCTACCCCATCACCTCACTTCAAAGCTTCCAGAGCTCACTTCTATACTGAACTGCAGTTTCTTGCTCGCAGAGAGATAATTGTCGGAAGTATAAACGCCCTTCCCTCTCACATCATCACCTCGGATTGAAGTGAGTCCACTATTCACCCGATAGCTCACTTTGAGACCCACACTGTTGGGCAAGGCTACACTCACACTCCCAGAACTAAGCCCAATCTGCATTATACCTGCAGGCAGAGAATCTTCGCTCAAATCCAGCTCCAAACTACCAGAGCTAACCTGAACATCAAAGTCTTCAAGTGCAAGTTTGTCAAAAGCAATATCTGCATTCCCAGAATCAACCTGCAAATCCAAATTTGTCACCAAATCAGAAGCCCCCAACTCCAGCCGATGAACCCTTTGCCCAAATATCATTCCCACCTGTGACCCAGGTTCAAACTCAATAAACACAGTTTCAGATTTCAGCTCAGAAGAAATTTGAGGTTCCGCGCCCTTTGGGAATTCAGATTTCCCCTCAAATAAAACACTTTCGCCCACAGAATCAGATAATTCCATTGACCCAGAATCAAGATGTAACTTCAAAGATCGATCTTGCGCCATAGGAAATTCACTTTTTAAGATCCGAAACTCTACTGTCTCCTGCGCTGTAACTCCTTCAAATATGTCGCCCAAATCAAAGCCTATACCCAATGACTGACCTGGCAATACCAGTGACAAAATTATGGTTAACCAAAACAAACCCAAACCCAAAAGACCTGCCAGCAGACTTCCCAGTCTGGTAGACCCCAGGATAATATTTATACCTAGTGCAATCAGTAACACCGGCCAAAACTTCCCCAAAAACTGCCAAAAGTCCCAATTTACAACTCCGAAACTATTCAGCAAAAGCATAACCCCCACAGTAATAAACCCACCGCCCCAGAAGATAGCATCTGCAAGCTTGTTCTCTTTACCATGGTTCATCTTCGGAAAATAATAATTACTCCTAGTGCCACAAGCGCAACCGGCCAAAAAAGATCCATGCGCACAAAGCCGCCCAGGCCCAAATTACTTAACAGGAATAACAGCCCCATACCTACTATCGCTATTCCCAGCCACTTGCGACCATCACTGTCTTTTGCCTTTTCTGCCCACTTCTCCGCCTGCACGCGCATTTCTTCTGCCCCTTTACGCACATTCGCCTCCAAATCTGCCGTTTCATCGCCTTTCATCGGGATAAGCAGCCACATCACAATGTACAATAAAACACCACTTCCGCCCGCCAGTGAAAAAAGCACAAACAGAATCCGGATAGCCACCGGATCAATGTCGAAATATTCTCCTATACCAGCACATACACCAGCAACCACTTTACCTTCGTCCGACCTATAAAGCCGTTTTGGATTATCGCTAGCCATGCATTAAACAAATAAAATATGTTACTCCTCCTCTGGAATCACCAACCACATCAACAAATATATTAGCAAACCAGAACCTCCCATCACAGAGAACACCAC
>CAZGHV010000194.1:0-2144 GCA_964525705.1 uncultured Candidatus Saccharibacteria bacterium
TTTCAAATGAATTAGGTAATCTAACAAGATTACTTGATGAAATAGTCAATGTTGATAGGAGAAATTACTTTGTAAGACAGAAATTCTACAAAACAATATTAGATGAGCTTCAATCTTCAAACGATATATTTCAATTTCATGAGTCCAGTTTTGGTCAGAAAGGAGGGTATTTTGTAGATCAAGAGGCCTTAAAAGTCTTTCTTGAAGTTAAGCTTGCTGAGTTTGATTATACAAACATTACAATTAATAGTAATATAGATAAAGATCTTAAACTACTTTCTAGCAATGCTCAATTGGCTTGGAAGGATCGTTTTAATGCTGCAGCGGATGCAATTTTTGGTGTAACATTTGGATCGCAATTGCTTTCATCTGCTGGATATATTCTTAACAATCCTGCTTTGATTGAACTTGGTTCGTCAACAGCGCGATATACTGCTATGTTGTTTCGCCCTGTTACAAAATTTTCAACCACTATTGCAGATTTATTAGTTGGTAAAACTGAAGATGTTACAGCGTCTATAGTTGGGTTTAGCCATGCACTGGGCACTGCAGCTATTTCGGTAGTAGCAGGGAATACTATAGCCGAAGCAACCAGTAGTAAAATGTTAGGTGCAACAGCTCGAATAATGGCAACTATTTCTTCTTATGCTGCAACATCATTTGCTTTTAAATTTCTGCCAGAAAAACATCAAGGGCTTTTCAAAGAATCAAATAAAATTTCAGCTAATTCAATTGCGGCATTTGCAATATTAGGCAATGGGGGAATTGCACATGCTATTGAACATAATTATCATAATACTAACGAAATACCTTTAGCTGAACATCCAAATCAATCTCATGTGGTTACTCATGATTCAATTGAATATTCAACGGGTGGGAGGCAAGCGTCACTTATTCCCCCGCAATATCAGCAATACCTTGTAAATTCAGGGGAAAATGGCGGTGGAGCTGGCTCTAATCCAGCACAAATTGTAGATGATATGAATGAAAGAATGCAACAAGGAGGAGGGCAAGGGACAGGGGAGGGAGGAGCACCAGCAGGGCAGACATCTCCGGTCATTGAAGTAGTACCAATCGGGTCAACTGCTAATACTACATATTACTCTTTTGACACAAGAATTAGCTCGTTAGATGAAGCTTCGCAAGCGATTATTTACCACAATGATAATGGCGGAGTACCTGATAATGTATTAACTGCTGCTATTGGATATGCTAAATCTAATGGTCTAACAGATCAACTTAATGGTGTTGCCCACCAAGAATTTTTAAATAATATTAATAACCCGTCTTTTAATCAAGAAGAAGCTCTTGAGTATTTAAGAGCACACAAAGGTGTTGCAAGACAGCTCATTACGAACAATTTAGTTGATATGAATGGCTCAAGTGTTGTAAGGAATGGTGATCAAATTGTGATACTGAGTGATGGGCAAATTGTGAAGGTTCCAGCTGGAAGTAAATATGACTTTGGAGATACAGTGTGTGTTAATCCTGCAGTTCAAACGGGTGGTGCACTTGCACCAAGTAGTAGTACTTCTGATGATGAAGGAGGCGGACTAGGTGAGGTATTTGGTAATGTTGCATCTGAAGTACGTAAGCAAGGTGAGTCTGCCTGGGGGACGGTTGGGGAGCATGTGGGGGTTTTAGGTAGAAAAATAGGAAATACAGCAGAAGGTATTGCCAAGGCATATGATAGCGCAACAGAAAATCAAAATGTAAAGCAGGGAGCGTTTGAAGTTGGGGATAATGTGTTAGGCTTTTACGAAAGTGCACTTGGACAAGCGGTATCTGAAGATAAAAACGTTGGTGAAACTGTAGGTGAGTTTGCACATACTAATGCGGTTGGTTTTTGGGCTCCGTGGTTGATATTTGGATTGTTACGTTTTAGAGGGATAAGTAAACAACCTGATCATATATTTGGTTCAGTACAACCTGGAGTATCTGATTTAGAAAAAAGATTAAAACAATCATTTAGAAGTATAATTTCTTTTGAACCAGTTACGTCATCTACATTTACATTAGTAGGGCTATTTAATTGGCTTTTTGGGAGGCCAAGACCTGTGCCAGCAATACCAGCACCTGCAGCAGCAGCAGCTGGGGCACCTCTAGCACCGGGCGCACCAGTAGCAGCACCAGCTGTAGTACCT
>CAZGHV010000195.1:0-2133 GCA_964525705.1 uncultured Candidatus Saccharibacteria bacterium
AGTGTAGAGTGCTAATTTAGTTTTTATAATTCATACTATGGCTGCAAGGTCAATTGCTTTTATAAATCCACGCAGAATGCTTCGAGATGACTGGGAGAACTGGATCTCTAGTCCATTTGGAGGTTGGACTGGTGGGGGGATGAATAAAATGGACATGTATGAAACAGAGTCAGAGCTAGTGGTTGAGCTAGAGGCCCCAGGATTTAAGAAGGAGGATATTGATATCTCCGTGGAGAACAATGTGATCACCATATCTGGCAAACGGGTTCACAACGAGGAGAAGCAAAACAAGAAGAAGAAAGAGTACTATAAAGAAGTCTCGGAGGAATCCTTCGCTCGCTCAGAGAACTTGCCAGTGAGGGTGAAGGCGGAAGAAGCTTCGGCTGAGTTCAAAGACGGGATTGTGATTGTGATCATGCCCAAAGCAACTGAAGAGTTGAGCAAGAAGATAGCTATCAAATAAGGCGTTGGAGTCAAAGGACGCTTTTCTACTTGCAGATGGGGTGTTGTTGGGCACGAGGGAAATTTGCAATAAATTAAGGAAGGGGAGGCGAGGTCGAAAGACCTCGCCTCCCCAACAATTTGCGGACATATTTTTTGGGGGAAAAAACAATCTTTCTTTTCGCTCTTGGCGTTTATTTTTATCCTGCTTGATTAATTAGCCTAGCAATTCTCTCTTCGACTGGAGGGTGAGTAGAAAACCACTTTGATAAGGCAATGCTACCCAAAGGGTTTGCAATATACAATGAAGCAAGTGCCGGGTTTGCAGGAATGGGGTAGTCTTCTGCTGTAGCCGATATCTTGCGTAAGGCGTTGGCGAGCGACTCTCCGTTGCCCATCACGCTCGCTGCAGTAGAATCTGCTGCAAATTCTCTAGCACGAGAAATCGCCAGCTGTAATAAGGTGGCAACCACAGGAGCAATAAAAATCATCAGGATAGCACTTAGTGGATTTTGCTCTGAGTCGTCACTGTTATTCCAAAAAGCAAAGCTGGCAAGTGAAGAAATAACTCCAGAGATGACCGCTGCTATAGTGGCCAGAAGCACATCCCGATTCTTAATATGTGCCAATTCGTGTGCTAATACCGCCCGCACCTCATCTCTGCTTAACGACGTAACTAGGCCTTGGGTTACGCAGATAACACTATGTGCTGGATCCCTCCCTGTTGCAAAAGCATTTGGTTGTAAATCTGTAGTATAGTAAATCCTTGGGGTCGGTAATCCCATTTTTGCACAAAGCTCTTTCACATCTTGGTATATATTCGGACCTTCATTTATAGACAAAGGTAATGCTCTGGCCATGCTCAAAGCAATCCGGTCGCTAAACCAGTACATGCCTATATCCATGAATGCTGCAATTAACAAGAAGAAAACCATTCCTCTGCCTCCACCCAGTAAGAATCCTACGACGCCCAGAAGGGCAGTTAAGACCGCAAATAAAGCAATTGTCTTTGAGTTTGGGTTCATCATCTACAACAATATTTTACCAAGTATGTAGCTGTGCGGTAAAGCGGATAATGTATGCTGGATCCTAGTTGTATGCAAATACTCCATCTACAATATGGATCACATGGTCATTGAGTCTAATGTCTTTTTCTAGAATATGTACACGTTCGTTAAGCAAAATACCCCTATTGAAGCTTACTACGATGCTTTGTTTGCTCAACGGATTGAGGATAACAACTCCAGCTAGATCTCTGCTTGTGAGAGGTTGCTTTACAATATGTCCGCATACCAGCTGCGGGAGGATTTTTGCCTGCTCCTCTTCGTTCTCTGCCAATTGTGGATAATGTTGCAATATGACTTCATCTGTGGGCACAAAAAAAGTCAAAGGGAACTCGCTATCTGCTGCTTTCAATGCTAGGCAGCCCGATAGTCCTTTCAGGAATAAGGCAAAACGCCCATCAGCGACCAGCTGTTTATGGAGATCCTCCAGCATCAATGATCTTTAAAATATCCACGAATTATATAGCATAATATATAATAACACAACTGGCTAGATCCTTACTGGCAATACATATTGTGCAAGTTAACTTGGCTAATTAGCATTGGTGGTTGCGGTTACCTACCAGTAATTGGTGGGTCTAGATTACTTTAGGAGCACTTAAGCTTTTAATATACAATCTAGATAATG
>CAZGHV010000196.1:0-2103 GCA_964525705.1 uncultured Candidatus Saccharibacteria bacterium
CTCCTTCTCTGTCTGGGTCCACTGCCAAAATAAGCTTGTCTGCATTCTTTAAGCTTTTTTTTAATTCTGTGAGGACAGATTTCTTAGTGACTACATATTCTGGAGCATAGTTTTTATCTACATCCACCCCCAAACCAGACTTGGGCAAATCCACCACATGCCCCTTTGAAGCTTTAACTACATAGCCCTTTCCCAGATATTTTTCTATTGTCTTCGCCTTTGCTGGCGATTCAACTATAACTAATTTCACCTTGAGACTATACCAATATATTATGAAAGTTGGCAAAGATTATCCATTTTGTTCTAGTGCTGCCCACACATTTCACCTGTAAATGTAGGTTCACAGCCATAATGTGGAGACAACCCAGCCAAGTTGAGCTAATTCGCTTCAACAGAGTCATTATCTGCTAGCATCTAAAAGCAAACCACTATACTATCTGCGTAAATATGAATCGCTAAAAAATGTCTGTTTACCATAAATTGATAACTACTTTTTGCTGATCAGCAATTGTGCATGACAAGGCAACTATACTGTAAAGATTCCGGTAGATAAAAGCCTTATCAAAGTCGGGGGATATTACGAAAAATATTAACATAGCTAGGAAACAGATAAAGGCACTTGGCTCACCCCAAAGGATGAGCTCAAAATTACAGAATTTGTTCGTGGTGCCGTAAAACAAATCATATCCCAGTAATTGCTTACAATACTGTCGAAAAGTTGAAAGGCTAATCTACAAGATCCTACAACAAGTGGATTAACCCACTTGTAGATGAGGATGAGTGCACAAGTGTGCAGGTGGCACAAAGGTGCGCTTTGGAGCAAAGTCCTTAGGGACCAGTCAGAATAGCAGAATGATATCAACTATACCAAACAGAATATACTGAAAGACAATGTAGTCGACAATAAAGGCTCATGTCCCTTGCCTGAGTATGCTGACGCCAGAAGAGGAAGCGCATTCACGCCATAGTACAGTAGTAGATTTGGCCCCCTCATCGGCAAGCCGCCACACGAAAGGAAGAAGCGACTCACAAAGTCCAAAGCTTCACAGCACTTGTTGCCCACACACTATTGAAAAATCGACAACGGAACAAAAAACAGGACCTCCTGCTCTACACTTCACATAAAAAATATTCGCCATTCAGATTTTTGGCCACAATACCATCAATTTCCCACTGGGACAGTACATTGAACACGGCACCTATAGCCTGAGATAAACTTTCTGCAATTCCATTCACATGTTGCGGATTTTGCTTCAAGACAGCAAAGATCCTCTCCTCTAGCTCTGAGCCAAAAACAGGAGCCTTTACTTTTATAGCTATATTGCCCAACCCCAGCTCAGACAAGATATCTTCTGAATTGGTTACCAGCTCCGCCACATGCTTCTTGATTAAGAGATTGCACCCCGCATAAAATGGAGAATTAATATCTCCAGGGACAGCCAGTACAGTGCGATCATATTCAAACGCTAACCTAGCAGTAATCAATGCCCCACTGCCCTCCCCAGCCTGCACAACCAAAGTAGTCGCAGACAGCCCAGCAATGATACGGTTTCGATGTGCAAACATGCCCGGCAAAATAGTCATGCCTGGAGGATTTTCACTCAAAACACAACCATTCTGTACAATCGATTCATAAAGCTTGTAGTTGCCAGGAGGCATTTCGGTTGCCATACCACCAGGCAATACAGCGACTGTGCCTATCTGTGAGCTCACAGAATGGGCAAACGAGTCTATTCCCCAGGCCATTCCACTCACTAGTGCTATTCCAGACTGACAAACTGGCAATAACATTTTCTTCATTAGACTAGGAGCTTGTGCATCTGGCTTCCTAGTGCCCACCACACTCAATGTCTGCCGCTGCAGAAGCTCTAGATTCCCTTGCCAATAAATGACTGGGGGCGGGTCGGGTATGTGACGCAGCAGAGGTGGATAGGCATTTTCCCAAATGCATGTATAGACTATACTCAACTTCCTAAGCTGCGAGAGTAGATTCCGAGTGTTGCCCAACACAAAGCCGAGTTCTCCTTTCTGCCAAGCATCATATACCTGCTCTATGCCACCATAATCAGAAACTAGCTGTCGATAACGGACAGGCCCCAGGCC
>CAZGHV010000197.1:0-2094 GCA_964525705.1 uncultured Candidatus Saccharibacteria bacterium
GTGGGTATAAAAGAGAAGCAGTTCAAGTAATCGAAGATCTGATCTCATCGGATGATGTTGAAGTAGTGCGCTTATCATCTGAATTATTTAATCAGGCGTTCGAGTTATACAAAACACGTCAAGATAAAGCATGGGGATTAGTAGATTGCATTTCTTTTATCGTTATGCGGAACCGAAATATTCATGCTGCTCTTACGTTCGATCAACATTTTGTGCAAGCAGGTTTTCAGGCACTTCCACTTGCTTAGTGGCAGGTCTAACAAGGCGATGAAGCGGACGGTTGAGAGATATCGGTAAGGCTGCCAAGTTTAGCTGCCGCCGCTTATCTTGGTCGTTATGCCGCCATTAACTAGTTAAGATTTTACTCAGGTCTATTGTTCAACTTATTGGTTGGGATAAGCTAGTTGGGATAATCTCTAGTTGTTGGTATAACCAGGTCATTGCAGCGGACGGGCGGGCGATCGCTCGTGGCGATCGCATTCACTCGCCACCACTAATTTCCAGGTTGTTGCAGGGGATGGGTGGGCGATCTTCTAAGGTGGCTTAACCAGGTCATTGCAGGGGATGGGCGGGCGATCTTCTGATTCAGGCTAATCAAGTCATTTGCTAAGGTTAGGAATTAATTCTTCGCATAGGAAACCAACAAAATCTCTACAGGCTGGGTTCGCTCATGCAAACTAGAGGTCTAGCATTTAGGACTTCGTTGGACTGTAATAGCTGTATAGCAGACTTTGGAACGGTGAGGACGGAGATTGACTCACCTATAGCGTTAAACACCTCCAAAACACAGCCTAGTTCGCCACCTTCGGGATGGGGAACATAATCTAATAAGTAGGCAATATCACCTTTTTTCAGTCCTTCTTCTGGGATGTCACAGCTAAGGGCTATCCTTTGGTAGAGTTCCAGAGACATAGGGAGGCTCCTTTTGGGGTTTAAGAGTAACAAATTGTATCTGACCATCCGTGCGCTCTAACCAGATGGTAACAACTCCAATCGATTGACGGTTAGGGCCTGTCAGAATTCCTCGCACTTGATAATACCTGCCATATAGGTTACTCTTCTGCAACACGGCTTCTGTATTTTGGGTGAGTTGTCTCAAAGCCAAAATCAGGTCTTCAGGATTTGCCAGCGCGAATCCAGCTTGTGCTAGGAACTGTGACTTGTCATCCTGCTTTTTGGGAATCAACAAGTAATTTGTTAGTTTAGCTAATGGAATTGAAGCATCAATGGGAATCTTCACACTGTATTAAAGCCTGGTATACCAAGGGTAATCCCAATAAAATGCCAGCCTCTATCTTTTTATCAAAAGATTAATAGAGTTGCTCACGCTAATCATATCCGTTTGGGTACTACACAGTCTAACCAGGTCATTGCAGTGGACGGGCGGGAGATCTTCTGATGTGGTCAACCAGGTTATTGCAGTGGACGGGTGGGCGATCGATCGTGGCGATCGCATTCACTCGCCACCACTAACTTCTAGGTTGTTGCGGGGGGTGGGTGGGCGATCGCTCGTGGTGAGTCAAACTTGATCTGCCGCCGCTGACTTCCAGGCCGTTAGAGCAGTGACTTGAGTTTCTAGATTAAGATGCAGATGTCATGCATTTTGAAAGTTGGGAGTGACCAATTGTGTACGGACCAGATCCAAAAGATAAGTATCCAATGAAGGGGTTCCCGCAGGTTTGCTTCATCCAAAACACAGTATCGAATCCCAATGTCATCGTTGGAGATTACACCTATTACGACGATCCAGAAGACTCAGAGAACTTTGAACGCAACGTCCTGTACCATTTTCCATTTGTCGGCGATCGCTTAATCATCGGAAAGTTTTGTGCCTTAGCGCGAGGCGTAAAGTTCATCATGAATGGAGCAAACCACAAAATGGATGGTTTTTCGACTTATCCATTTTCGATTTTTGGTAATGGCTGGGAAAGAACAGATCCTCAAACGGACGAGCTACCTTACAAAGGCGATACAGTGATCGGGAATGACGTATGGATTGGCTATGAGGCAGTGATTATGCCAGGAGTACAGGTGGGAGACGGAGCTATCATTGCTGCAAAATCAGTCGTGGTGAGCAATGTTTTACCTTATACC
>CAZGHV010000198.1:0-2091 GCA_964525705.1 uncultured Candidatus Saccharibacteria bacterium
CTTCTGTTCCGTCCGCACCAACGCAGTGTTAGCTTGCGGCAGCACAAGGTACTCACTTTTGAAGAATTACCTTAACCACTTATCAAAGATTGATATCGTTCAATCCATCGGTTCAACTCCTTGTCAGGAAGCCTCACGGTAGAATCTGCTCTAAAGAGCAGAAGTGCTGAGTATAGTTGGTTGACTGTAGCAGATTTTGCACTGTACATTTCGTCAATCCCCCAAAGAACCCCGTGAACCTCTACACCAGAACTAGTCGCCAAGTCACGGAGGTTACGATCTCCAGTCATTAAAATACAATTTGGGGTCTGCTCTGCGATAACGAAAGCAAAACAGTCGTTTAACGTTAAGGCAGGATAGTCGCGATTCACATTTTGGACTTTGATAACTCCCTCACCAGGTAAGCTTACAACTCTTAATGCTCTCTCTAAAAGCTCTTTCTCAGAATCTGAAAAATTTACTAGCTCTTGCTCAAATAAGACATCAGGAATCACCAAATCATATGGAAGCTGAACAAAAGCCTCCAGTAAGGAGGCTTTACGAAGGTCGATCAAACAAGATGTGTCACTAATAAGAATTCGCATCTACTGATTTCGGTCCCTTTAGTCCAGCTTCTACTTTTTCAATTGAGTAACGTAACAGTTCTGCTGCTTTCGAGAGCGAAATCAAATCTTCGGCTAACGCACGATAGCACAACCTTTCAAAGCGGCGAGGTTGTTCATACTCTCCCCTTTTATCATTCGGTTCCAATTCCTCTGGTTCATTAGTGCGCCAAGTTCGAGCTACCGATTGGAACATATAAGTGAGTACAGAACCAGAGATAATGCCAATATCGCGTAGGCGCACAATCAGTGCTGCACCACTAACTCTGTAGATCCGTTTAAGAGAAATCAATTCTCTATATCCAAGTGAGTTTCGGTGCTTACCAACTTCCTTCTCCAAATGAGAACGGGGCATAAGAAATGCTCCTGCAAATCGATTTGCTACATACTCTTCATCTTTTTCGGATAACCTTTGAGGATCAATTAATCGATGACATAGTTCATGGGCAAGGGTTAATCTTCGACGTTCCAATGAGCATTTTTTATTGACCACAATCACTGGTAAAGGAGCTAAATCTCCTCGTCTTGCTACAAGACAAGTAAAACCTGACACTCGTTCTGGAAGATCAACAATGAGAACTTTCAACCCCTTTCCCTCAAGAAGCTCAGTCATGTTGGGGATTGGATCACAACCTAACTTCCAACGATCGCGCACACGGTTAGCGATGTCCTCGGCTTCCTCAATGGAGGAAATTACCTCTAATTGCTCAAAAGGCTTTTTCCAATGGGTTCCGTCTATTTCAAGAATGCCTTCAATTTGCAGGTAACGCTCTACCCATTCGATAACCTCAGTTTCAACACGAGCACGATCTTTTCCAGTCGTACTTGCTTTAGTACGGAAATCAACAGAAGTCAGCTCAATCCCTTGACTATTCATTAGGTAAGCAACGGTAACCCCTAATGCTTTACTCAGAGCTAGTAAAACATCAGAACTAGGAGCCATTTCACCACGTTCATATTTGCCAATCGCCTGTGCGGACACTTTGCCATCCAGAACTTCGGCTAAACCACGCAACGAATAGCCAGCTTTTTTTCGAGCAAGCTTAATACGAGTGCCAATCATAAGGTGGTCGGTTTACAAATTTACGCTACAATATGTATTGTAAACCTAACGTGGGTACAAACATCCCACAAAGGACAGATTATGTCAAAAGTTCATGTGGTACCTTACAACGGTGCTTGGGCTGTGAAGGTTGAGGGAAATTCTAATCCTCTCAGCACTCACAACACTCAAGGTGGAGCCATTGATGCTGGAAAGCCCGTCGCCCAGTCCCAGGGATCAGAGTTGGTTATCCATCGCCCCAATGGTCAAATTCGTGAAGCTTGGTCGTATGGGAATGATCCATATCCGCCTAAAGGCTAAACGAGAAGCCCCAAAGAGGTAGGAGTCTAAGGGGCTTCAGCAAATTGAGTGTTCTTAGGGGTGTAGCTATAGCCGCACCCCGTTTTTACTACTGTAATATATCTTGCTGCTCATATTCACGAGTTC
>CAZGHV010000199.1:0-2088 GCA_964525705.1 uncultured Candidatus Saccharibacteria bacterium
CTTCCATAACTGTATCAATTCCAATAGAAATAATAGTAGAATCCAATAACCGATGGAAAAAATTAGCGAATGTGATTGATAAAGGATACTTTCAAAGACTTCCGGATGCGTGGTACTTTTGGAAAGAGGAATTGGATGACGAAGCCGGTTTTATTGACCGCCACATAATTGTATTTGAGCATCAAACTCAAGGGTTCAAAGAATTATTCAGCTCGATTATTGATCCTGGAAAATATCCGGAAGAGATCGACGAAGCTTTCATCGCTCACGTTTTGCACAAGTATTTTATTGATGCCAAAGATCCTCTTCCCACGGTCTCAGACTTGAAAGCGCTACTCTGGGCGGCAAAGAAAGGTATCAAGATTCATCATACAACTTTAGACGAGAAAGAACGGGTAAATCCTGACAAGTTTGCGGAATTGTTGCGAAAGGTCTTGCCAGATGAGCAATATTCCGAAATCCAAAAATTCTATGAAAAAGAGCCGTTAATCCAAATTTTGTACCCTGGAGAAACCGGAAGAGACAACTTTTTTGAAGATGTGCAAGACGCTCTCAGAAAGAAAATATCTCCTCCTGCCAAAGGTCCCGACGTAGAAGAAATTGAGAGAATCTTAAATGAAGGCAGCAAATTGGGACAATCTAGGAGAACAGTTTTGAGAGAGTGGCAAGCCAGCGACTCGGGATATGATCTCATGACTATATGGGAAACAGTAGCAAGTGAAAAGAGGCATTTCCCTAAAGGTACGCCGAACATCAATAACGTTGATTTCAGTAAGAAACGTATTGCTGACTGGGGATTTTATAGGCACTCCAACAAGGATGTTGTGATTTCAAAAATTCTCAATTCTCCAGATGTCCCGCTTTTTGTTTTGGAATTTCTTGTGTACCACGAACTTCTTCACGCCGACATGCCTCATAGTGCCCACAACAAAGACTTTAGGACCAGAGAGAAGCTCTTCACCCCCTCTGAGCTTGCACTGGCAGATGCAACAAATAGAGGCTATCGACCGAGCAGCAGATCGGATACATGGCAAATTAAAGCTGATCACTTCCTAGATTCATTCCCTCGATTTTTTGAAATTCCTGAGATGGCGAACAAATCTCAGTATTAATTGAGGCAATCAGAGATGAATTCAATAACTAACCACGAGAGTCATTCTCACATTGAAGTCAAATTCTTCAACCGTTTTCCTCAACTTATAGAAGAACTTATTAGCTCCGCAACTGCTTGCGATTCCTGGTGGGTCTGCTTAGGATCGAATGCAGCCGGAAAATCCATCAATTTCTGGAATAGGTTGACTACTGAAGCCGCAGAGACGTTCTCTAGACTAGAGGTAGCTGTATTGGCATTGAATAGTGACTTTAACCACGCCAGTTTACTCAAGGTCTTACATAATTCGGGATCACTCCGGGTCATGTCATCACCATTGGAAGCAAGTGTTTTCGGATTTAGATTGTCCGATAGCTATGTCTTTAGTATGATTTCTGGTTGGGAGTGCTCAAGTCTATTTGAAGGGGCTCGAACGACGGCAATTTTGATTTCGTGTGGTAAGGATCATCCCTGTGTTTATCAAACTGAGGAATTTCGAACCGATATAACTAAGCGGACTCGCATCCTAACCAAAGCCGAGATTGAAGAATTTGAAAAGGAATCCATCTTTCTGGTTCGAAATGGGGACCTAGATTGGAGCCCGACTCAGTTGGGGAAAAAAATAACAGAGATTCTGGGTTCAGACAGAATAAATAGATTGAGAGCCTCGCTGGGTGTAAAATCGTTAAACGGGCAACTCCCAGCCAAACTGGTAAATCAATTAATGCAGAGACTTGAAATCCAGTATTGGAACAATGAACTTCAGGAATTCGTGCCTGCTGAACGTTTCAGAATATTAGCGAAACACACAGCGCTTCGAAGGTCGGACGGTAGTCAGATCGGATATCTTCGGTGGAATAACGACATCATAGCCATTTTAGAATCCAAAATCCGACATGAATTTGGTATTTGAGAAGCCGTCTTTTGCCGTGAATCGTTTTAGTTTTAGGCTGTTTCTTTTCTTTCTCCCAAGAATCCATTTCCGCCGTGAGTTCCAT
>CAZGHV010000200.1:0-2084 GCA_964525705.1 uncultured Candidatus Saccharibacteria bacterium
GGTTGCAACTATTCCACCAGAGACTGTGCAGAAGAAACTGCTTGTAAGGGCAAAAATAATTTTAGAAAGGAGCATGACTCCATTAACACCAGGCAGGGATGAAACACTGAGTCCTAACCCAAGCCCGATCACACCGCCCAAGGTACTGCCAACTTTCCAGCCAACTTTCAATGCGTTACTGTTATCAATAAAAACCTTTGTGCAACCTTGCCTTGCTGGTTGAGTGGCTTGAACTACATCTTCATGACAATGATGCCAAATCAAATCCTTACCAACAATAGAAATCTTTGCCGGAGAAAAGCCAGCCATAATCAATTGGTCGATAGCTAGAGCAGCTGCCGTATAGTGGGGACAGACAACAATAGCATAGTTATGTTGATTAAGAGCCATCACATTTCCATGGAACTCCTGTGGGAAAAGTGCCTCTATTTGCTTAGACAAGGAGTGAACACTTATCTAGTTTGCGCAGACACATCTGGAGTCGGCGAATCAGAGGTTCGCTGAGGTTCCGTTGTAGGTGAGAGTGACCACTTCTCTATCTCAAAGAAGAAACAAAGTATGAGCATTGAGCCAATGCAGGTCAACATGAAAATTAGTGCCATGCTAAGCACAAGGTTGATCGCATCCTTATTCAACAAGTTGGAGCGATGAATCCACAGCTTCTTAATGAAGCTAGTGGAGGTTTTAGGGGTGCAGGGATTCATTTGAGGCAATGTTTTAACCTTCAGAAAGGTTTGTTGGTCAATTGATCGTCCTTTAGGAGAGAGGTCACGGCAACATTCAGTTAAGGATTGAAGAAAAGCCGCTTTGCTGGCATTAGAAGTATCTGTTCTATCGCCTAGATAATACCATTCTTGTGTTTGTGGTAGGTAAAATGTAGCCTTCGGCGACTGCTGGTTATTCACTGCGGCTTCTGATGAAGCATGGAAATTGTTTAACACCTCTACTATTACCTGGTGACGTTGCCTTGGCGTTGGTTTCAATGATTTGGACATACGTAAAGTATCAGAAATATTTGTTTTGAAGCCCTACTACATGGGCATAACTCGTTAAAATCATTCCAGTATAGACATAAGGCAGGTCATTTTGGCTGAGGTAATCAAGTCACTAAAAACCATGACTAGAGGTATAAAACCTGCCTATAATTACCAATCATGAATGACACCATGAAATAAAAAAGGTATAAATTTAAAGCAGTTCAGCCTGTAACTGCTGATATATATCTGCAGCATTCCTACGTTTAGCCGACTTATGCACTTCTATACTTGTAAAATAGATCGCCTCTAAACATAGAACTAAACACTACTTTACTTTAGCGAATTAAACATTTATTTATATTAGAACTTAGCTGGGACGGCTATGAGGTGACCTGGCCTGAGCTTTTGGCCAAAATAAAATCCTCAAGGCAATTGTTTTTTATTACCATCGACTTAATTAACTATACAGGTGATCGCCAATGGTCTCACAGCGGTCGGTCCCGAGCTGAAGTTGACATTATCTAATGTTAGAGAGGAAGATATAGCAGTCTCAAATCATTTATGTATAGCAACTCTAACCGCAGGCAAGATGGATCTGAATCTGAAAGTTTTAGAACCTTCTGGGATTTTTGATGGTACCCAAGCACCTGAATTCCGCCATCAGCTCGATGAAGCTGTGGCAGCCGGTGCCAATCGAATTTTGATTGATTTCCAAAAAGTGTCTTTTATGGATAGTTCTGGTTTGGCGGCTTTAGTGATTGCCCTTAAAACAACCAGAGGAGCGGGTTGCCATCTATTCCTGTGCTCAATTAATGACCAGATTAAAATGCTGTTAGAGATGACGAGTATGACGCAAGTCTTCCGGATTTTTAACAATCGAACTGAATTTGAGCAACTTCATGGCAATTTCCTGGACCACTGAACAAGTCCTGGCCCTCTCACCGGATGCCAGCTCCACTAAAAACGGCAAAGCCCTGGCTACACCCCGAAAATGGCAGACCCTGGGGCAGCAGGAGCAGGTGGTTTGGGGGGAATGTCAGGGGAGTGGAGCCCAGCCCTACCGGACACAGATTGATCTGAATGAACCGGCATTTCGTTGTAGCTGCC
>CAZGHV010000201.1:0-2045 GCA_964525705.1 uncultured Candidatus Saccharibacteria bacterium
GAGCGGGGGACATGTGCGGGAAGTTATGCATCTGGCACAAGAGGCAATCAAACGTATCGACACTTTACCGATCACTAGTCACGTAATGCAACGGGCAATTACCAACCTTCGAGATAACTACAAGCGTACAGTGGAAGCAAAGGAGTGGGAGCTTCTAATTCAGGTAGATCAATTTAAGCAAATTCAGAATGACCAAGCGCATCGAAGCCTTCTGTTTAACCGTTGTGTGTTGGAGTATTGCCACCTTGACTCCGAGGGAGAAAATCAAACCTGGTATGATGTACATCCTTTGATTAAAGGTATTCCTCAGTTCAAGGAAGCTCTTGCTAAACTGAAGGCATGACACCAGATGAAAACGATTGGGACATCGAAGAACTTCCTCCAGAAAACTGGGATGAGGTATACGCCTCCCTAGCGCGGACTTTACAGCGCACTCAGGGCTTTAGTTTGATGTTTGTTCAATGCTTGCCTGAGGACGCTGACAAAATTATTGGACGAGTGAGAGCTGACCTACCTCAGAAACAAATCGAAGTTTGGCAATTTGATCAGGCCATTGACCAACTTTACAAGCCAGTTCAAGAGCTAACTCAGCAGCAACAAATCGATATCCTATTTATTCGGGGCTTAGAACATTCGCTTTACGGCTACGAAACTAGCAAAAGTCAGAGTGAATGGAGTGATGAAGAGCGACGAAGTTATAGCTGGAAAGGAGTTCCTCCTATTCTAGCTCATCTGAACCTGCAACGGGAGAACTTTCGAGATAACTTGAACCTCTGCCTTATCTTCCTAGTGCCGTACTTCGTTATTAACTACTTCATTCATCGAGCACCAGACTTTTTTGATTGGCGTTCTGGTTTATTTAAGTTTCCTACCGATTCTGAACTCTTGAACCAAGTTGACCAAGGTCTTCTAGAAGATCGAGATTATAGCTATTATATCCGTTTAACACCCACAGAACGACATCGAGAGTTTTTGGAAATTCAGTCACTGCTGGCCAACTCCAACTTAACTGCAGAGCAGCAGGCTAACTTACTTTTCAGGCAGGGTGTTCTCTACGGCTTCATGGAGCAATACGAGCAAGAAGTGGCTAGCTATGATCAGGCTGTTCGTCTTAAAACAGACTTTCATCAAGCCTTTTACAATCGAGGGATTGCTCTTGCTAGTCTGGGTCGGTTGGAAGAGGCGTTAGCCAGCTATGAGCAGGCACTGACTCTCAAGCCAGACAAGCAGGAAGCCTGGATTTCCAAAGGTATCGTCCTGCGCCGTTTGGGACAACATCAAGCCGCTTTAGCAAGCTACGAGCAAGCCATAGCCATTAACCATGATGATCCACGGGCATGGTATAACCGAGGAATTGTTCTCAGAAATCTAGGACATTACGACAAAGCCATTGACAGCTTTAGCAAAGCAGCTCAAATCAATCCAAAGTATGCCTCAGCTTTGTATAACATCGCCTGTGCTTACGCCCTGCTAGGGGATGTTAAGCAGGCTGTCGCGAGTTTGCAACAGGCTATCAGTCTAGATCCTGAAAAATACCTAAAGATGGCGCAGACGGACACGGATTTTGCTACAATTCGTGACGAAATTGAGTTTAAGGTACTTCTAGAGAACCCTTTAGGTCATCTAGCTGCTTCTTGACTCAGCTCTTGTCATTGGCGCAGATTATGAAATTTAACAAACAAGCTACATTGCTAACTAGTCTTACGGCTATCAGTACAGTACTACTTGTCCAAACCACCATTGACATTGCTCAAGCACAACGTTCTACATTTTTGTTATCTCTTCCCTGTGTAAGTTCAGAAGATGGTTGGAGTGCATTTAAACAAGATATTGCAGTTGCCAGGGAGTTTTATACTTCCATCATGCATATGGACCCCAGCGCCTCCTTTACCTGTAGGCTTCCTTCTTCTGCACGGAGTTTATACCTCGAATTCGGTGTCGCTGATGGTAGTTCTTTTGCTGCCCCAATTCGTTTAAGTGTTTATCTAAATGCGCCAATTCAAGTTTGAAGTGCATCAAAGTCTGATGATAGTTTATAGAATACC
>CAZGHV010000202.1:0-2031 GCA_964525705.1 uncultured Candidatus Saccharibacteria bacterium
CCAGAACCGGATGTGACTTACGACCTTGTGGCACTGTCACTTGCCAGTAACGTCACCGGCAGTCTACTTACTCACACTCAGAGCCTACGAAACTGGACAAGGGAAAGTGGCTTCATATTGCTTGATGCTGCCCAAGCAGCAGGACATATTCCTATCGACGTTCAAGCTCTGGACATTGATTTTCTAGTATTTTCTGGTCATAAAATGTACGGTCCAACTGGAATTGGGGTACTTTATATAAACAAGAGACTTCATCATCTTCTTCAACCAGCTAGAGTAGGCGGTGGGATGGTAGTGACAGTGTCTAACAACAACATTGAGTGGAAGCCTGCACCACATAAGTTTGAAGCTGGTACACCTCCCATTGCGCAAGCCGTGGGACTGGGGGCAGCAATTGAGTACATAGAATCAATCGGATGGGGAAATATTCAGGAACACGAACAGGCAATTAGAAATTATGCGATCGAGCAGCTTAATCAGATTCCAGGTCTGAAATTATATCATCCGCAAAATCAAGACAGAGCAATAGGGGTAATGTCGTTCAGCATATCTGGTTTGCATCCCCATGATATTGCACAGGTTTTGGGCGATATGGGGGTCGCAGTACGGGCTGGTCATCACTGTACACAACCACTACACGATGAGGTTTTGCAAGTAAACGCAAGCACACGGATGAGTATAGGATTATACAATTCCAAAAGTGATATCGATCATCTGTGCAATGCATTATCTCACGCTATTCAAATCCTCAGAAAATGATAGCTCATCTTCACAAACGTTCGGTTGCATATATATTCATGTATGGGCTCTCCACTTTTGTCTTGATAATTATTAAACTTGGGTCGTTTTCAAATTATTTCGCAGACTTACTCTATGCTGCTATTTTCTTTGTATCCAGTTTAAGCTTCATATTCACCAAAAAACAAATTGTGCTTGACCCTCTACATTCAGCACAAAGACACTTTGAGATAAAATCACGTAACCAGCCATTTAATTATTATTTCTCTGCAATACTAGTTGCCGCTGGTTTCAGTTTCGCCATAGGCAACTTCCAGCCAGGGATAATCTTTTTATTTTGGTCTCTACTTTGTGGATTACTGCTTATATTTAATAAATACCATCAGCAAGCAATTACAAATCAAATCACAGATTATTTGACTGAGCATATTCCAAGCATTGAACGAAAGATTTTACGGCTAATAGTAAAGATGATTATGGAGAATTGCTTTAGCTTGGCATCTGCAGAAGCAACACTTGGACTAGACAAGGCTACATTGGAGAGAGTGCATCAACTCACAAACACTTATCTTGAGCATTATTATCTGCCATGAATATTTATCAACAGCAAATTCTAGACGAATATCGTAACCCCAAAAATACTGGCAAGCTAAAACTTTTCACACACACTCACACATCCCAGAATCTGACCTGCGGCGATGAGATCACTGTTTATTTGCAGATTGAGGATAACAAAATTGTGGACGTTAGCTATGAAGCCAGAGGCTGCGCCATCTGCATAGCAGCGGCTTCTCTATTTACCCAAAGCCTCCTGGGGCAATCCTTGAACTGGCTTGCTGATCAAACAGATGCGGATGTGATAGACCTACTTGGTATAGAACTTTCGGCAACTCGCCTCAAGTGCGCACTGCTACCACTAAGTGCCTTTAAGCAAGCTGTGTTTGCAACTCCCGTATCCGCCTAGCATAGAAATGCAGATTATGAATTGATGCCAAACGTAATGCACTTGTCTCATTGATTTTGAACAAGTATCGCAGATATGCTCTGCTCACAGTTCTACAACACTCACATTCGCAATTTTTATCCACTTCCAAATCATCTTCCGCATAACGTGAGTGACGGATGTGTAAATGAGAATAGGTTTCAAAATCTCTGTCACCTTCTCCCAATGATACATAAAGTAACCCATGCCTAGCATTTCTCGTAGGCAACACAGTATCAAATAATTGCCAGCCCAAATTTGCAGTAAAAGTTATATCATCTGGGGTGCCAATGCCCAAACCATACTTTACT
>CAZGHV010000203.1:0-2008 GCA_964525705.1 uncultured Candidatus Saccharibacteria bacterium
TAATCACACAGTATCCTATTGCTAGTTTGATCCATGTCTGCTTGAGTTTCAGCTTGAGATGGCGATCAAGATAGTCGCCCAGGATATAGCTAGGGTAGGCGGAAGATATCACAAACACTGTCAAAGAAAGAACTGCAAATAGCCCAAGAATAGGAATTCCTATCACACTCATGAGCATAATTATTGCTAGAAAAGGGCTGGCAAGTAGGGTTATCAATCCTGCCATAAAGCTATTTAGCTTGCTGCGGCGCATGGTCTGGATTGTAGTATCCGCAAGTACTGGGAAGAATGTGATCACCAGCAGCTGAACCAAGTAGTTACCAATAAACAGCGCAACGCTAGAGATTACCCCAAGGACAACAGCAAATGTACCCAGGCTCGCTACCGTATCTTCGCTAGTGATGGTCCACATCCAGTCTAGCCCTTTGATATATGACTGAGCCATTTCATTTAGCTCTGAGGTGTTACTGGGGCTATCTACAAGCAGCTGCTTTTGAGAACCTACGTATGCGCTCTGGTAACCCCCGATTATGGTCGTGGGTGCTAAATTAAGTTCTCCTGCAAACACAATCAGATCTCCAACAATATTTTCAGAGCCAACGAAGAGCACCCCGGCCAGAACACGTACATCTCCTCCCACATTGCCATTTATGGCAACACTCCCTCCTGCTACAAGCACATCTCCATTCACGTCACCGTTAATAATTACAGTTCCACCAGCAACAACCAGATTTTGCCCCACAGTATCGGAAATAATTATATCTCCTCCAGCAGTAAATACATCCATCAAGGCTGGTGCTTGTAAACTCACCGAATTCCCCGAGACATAAATATTGGCAGGCTGCGTCTCTGTGATCAACACATCTTCTGAGTTTTGAACTACCCTAGCCGATACTGGCACTGCTGCCAGCATGAATAACGCTGTGACAAACAGACCAGCAAAAAAAGCTTTGCGTGGCATTTGGTTAATATAAAAAATAAAATGCTTTTTGGGGCAGGAGGCTTTCCTGCTCAACTAATCTAAATTTTATTGCGAATACCTCCCAGTTGTCAGCTGTCACCTGGATGAACATCAAAGTACAAAACCTGGGCAGTTAACACATTCGCCCTTGTCTGCTTCATTTGCATTGCTACAGTGTGGAGTTCCTTTACCAAAAATAACATAATACCAGGCCCAGACGTCAGTGCCATCTGGATTACGGTTTGGGACTTCTCGTAAAGTGATCTGAACGCTTCCGCTTGCCTCTGCATCTATGCAAGATTGCCCAGTCCAGTTGTCGTAGTCGTAGATAGACCCATCCAGAGGACCATTTGGCCAAGTTTCGTCTGGTGTGAGGTATTTTTCTATCCCAGTCGGCAATCCTCGAGATACATCTGCTGGGTAGTAGCCATTTTCGAGGGCAAAAACTTGCACAGCCTTGGCGATCTCTCGCAACTCTGTGAGTGCCTGGCTGTATTGCCCCTCATCCACCCTGTTAAATGGATTGATAGTAATGAAAGCCGCCCCTGCTAGAATTGCCATGATAGCAATCGCCAATGTGATCTCTACTAGGGTCGCAGCGTGTAGTTTATGAATAATCTTTCGCATTACTTGTGCCAACGCTATAGTGTACACTTTGTAGAAAAATAAGTGTAGTGCTGCAGCAATTAATGCTGCTTGTGTTGTATAATTCTAGCCATGGTGCGCCCTTAGCTCAACTGGATAGAGCAACTCCCTTCTAAGGAGTAGGTTGCAGGTTCGAATCCTGCAGGGCGTATACTTGATTATAGATAAGTTCGGTTGTAAACCAAGTCCCTGAATAGATAGCACTTCTCTGTTATATATCAACTCGTCATACCTGATCTCAATTTATGATAGGGTCTTGCCCAGTTTAATTAAGAATTACGTAACATTTTCCGCAAGTCTTCAGCTAAATTGAACCGGTGATTAAACCTCCACTCGCATTCTAACAAAGGGTCTCGACTAGTTTGTTGTAGATTTACGTAACATTTTACGGAAATCACCTTG
>CAZGHV010000204.1:0-2007 GCA_964525705.1 uncultured Candidatus Saccharibacteria bacterium
CCCCCCCCCCGGTTTTTCAGATGTTCGGTTTAATTGAGTCGAGCTACTTAATGGATCTTCGCAACAAAAACCATTCAGGCAAGCATGAGCTTAACTCTTCGAGGTGATAGAGTTATGTCTAAGATTTCATCTGATACCGCTTACAGCCAATTTTACCATCTGTCTCAGTTGTACGGGAGAAAAGGAAACGACTCACTCTTTGGAAGTGAAGAGAATGATGTTCTTTCTGGAGGTGCTGGCAATGATTATTTAGCTGGCGAAGCAGGTAACGATCTTCTGTATGGTGGAAACGGTAATGACCTTCTGTATGGTGGAAACGGTAATGATCTTCTCAAGGGAGGCTCAGGAAACGATAGCTACTTTATCGATGCCTTAGGCATTGATACTATTGTTGATAGTTCTGGAACGGATACGGTTTTGTCTGCTATTAGCTGGACGCTAGCCCCTGCTCTAGAATATTTGACTCTCACTGGCAGTGATGCCATTAACGGTACAGGAAATAACCTCAACAACATCCTTTTCGGCAATGATAATAACAACAAGCTAAGGGGTCAGTCAGGAAATGATATTCTTGACGGCTGGGCCGGGCAGGATACTCTCGTTGGAGGTCCAGGCGACGATATTTATTGGGTGGATAGTCACAGTGACAAAGTCATAGAAAAGCCTGGGAAAGGGGAAGACTGGGTTGAAGCCAGAGTTACCTTCGTCCTCAGCAACAATGTTGAATCTCTAAAACTCCTGGGCGAAATTGCCATTGATGGTACAGGCAATGATCTTAATAATATCCTCTTGGGCAACAAAGGTAGTAATATCTTGAGTGGCCAGGGTGGTAGAGACATCCTGATTGGTAAAAATGGCAATGATGTTCTCGTGGGTGGGAGCGGTGAAGATATTCTTAATGGAGGAAAGGGTAAGAATAGCTTCATTTTTAACTCCGAGAACGAGGGTATTGATCAGATTGAAGACTTTGCTTCCGGTTCTGATAGGCTTCAGGTCAAAGCTAGTAAGTTTGGTGGTGGCCTCACAGCGGGGATTCTGGATAACAATCAGTTTGTTCTAGGAACTAAGGCCCTGGATGCAGACGATCGCTTCATCTATAATCAACATCAAGGCACCTTGTCCTTTGATATCGATGGTTCAGGCAGTGCTGACCGGATACAAATTGCAACACTTGTTAACGAGGCCAGCCTTCATGCCAACGATATTCTTGTGTTTTAAGTGGTCACACACTTTTCAATATGGCGTTTTTCAATTTGATGGGGTACGGTGAAGGGTTGCCGCTTTCGGCGGCGACCCTTCACCCTGTATTTCAGTAACTTGAGAGTTGTTACATACTCACCTGCTTAGTAACAATTCTGACGGCGCAGTTCAGGCTCAAAGTTGTATTCTTAGGGAAATTGAGTTGAGATACCTATGAAGCTGGAAGCAATCGAGCAAGAACCCATTGATCATAATGCAGTCATGACCAGGGTCGTTATCAACGAAGTCCCCAGTCACTGTCTGCTTTCAAGGCTGATGGTTCAAATCCTAGGGCGACCAGGAGTTGACAACGATATGGAATTCATTGGTTCAGGTACGCAATGGGTCATTGTCTGGACTCAACCCCAACTTACTATGGTAGAAACCAGAGCATTAATGAGCAAAGTTATCCAATCCTTGACGCCTGAGCAATGAGAACGTTCGCGATCGCACTTCCCGATAGGGCTGACTCACAAATAATTATCCAGTTCCACCTCCAGAATGCAGTCAGAGGTTGGTTTGGCTACACAAGTCAGTACATAGCCCGCCGCCAATTGTTGTTCACTTAAAAAGATCTGTTCTGACTGATCGATACTGCCAGAAATCAACTTTCCCTGACAGGTGGCGCAAGCACCAACGACGCACTCAAAAGGAATTTTGATACCGTATTCAGCAGCTTCTCCCAGAATCGCTTCTGTCTCCGGCACAGGAATCGTCTGCTCAAAGTTGCGACTTTTGTTGATTAAAGTTACCTGAAAAGTTCTCATT
>CAZGHV010000205.1:0-1989 GCA_964525705.1 uncultured Candidatus Saccharibacteria bacterium
ACTGGTATAAGTTTAGTAGCCAATGCTATTGACCCCCACCTGGTAAAGATTGCTTCAGACATCAAGGAAACAAAGATGAATTCTCAATGGCGAACAGTACCTGGTTTTCTGAGAGAAGGAGGACTGGATAAGGAATCCATCCATATTCTGTTCGGACGTTTTTTGGCTGATCGCAGTTCCGAAGATCCACTCCCAGAGCAACCTCTATTTGCAAACGATGGCAGATTCGAGTGGGGGTATGCCCCGCCCCTGGAAAAGGTAGTTAGGTCACGAGAAGCGTGGGAGTTTCTTCTCCTGAATCCTTATTTATTTCGACAATCTTTATTCATTATAGAACCTTGGCAGCATGTAGGCATAAATGCTCTTAATGAGGAAGTACGAGCATCAAAAAATGTAGCTTTCATCGCTCAAAAAATAGCTGACTGCGACTCAATTCTGATCCCTGTCTGGCAAACAGGAACTCCCAAATTAGACTTGATTATTCCCATTCTAACAGCTAGCATAGCAGTCATTTTAGAAGGTGGAATGCCTTCAGTTCATGACCCCTCTCAATGGACTTCCCCCAACTGTTCTCGGGAGGATATGTTGACCCTAGTAGAGCAGCTTATTCTCGCGCGTTCCCCTCAGAGTGCCCCTGCTATCATGATCTGTGTCAGTCATCAATTGGCTGCAGAGGCTCATATTCGCCTTTTGCAACGTGCTGTTCAAGAAGTACTCAAGGCAGACTCACTGGTTCGTGATCGCGCAGGAGATACTCTACGCTCCCTAAAAGCAGTCTGCGAAAAAATTCAGTCAGTTGGAGAAACACTCAAGATTGAGAAGCGCGATGGTCGCATTGTCGCTCAGGGCTGGAATGATGCCTATTTTGCGGTAGTCCATAATGAAGCAAAAGAACATGGTGAACGTCACTTGCTACCCTATCAAGCCCCAAAGAGCCGAACCTCATCCATTCCCATCGAATTAATCGATGCTCATGAGGTGATGGCTGATGAGTATAGAGGTATAGTTGATAATATGATTTTAGAGCATGGCCGTAATGTTTACATTGCCATGTTTCACTCTGATGAGGTTAATGAAGAGGCTATCCTCTTTGCAAATTGGGCTTATATTGCGCTTCATAATGCGATTGTTCCGCATCGATATATACTAGCCGGCAGCCCATTGTCCTGGCTGCTACAACTACCTTACTCCGTTGAGATTTTGGCTTCAACAGAGGCTGATGGAGAAATTTTAACAGAGTGTTCCTGCACTTGCATTAACTATAAAGATTTTGAGACGAAGAAAATTCGTCGTTCCTTTACTTGTCAATTCCATCCAGAACTCCTGGGCGATTTGCGCGAATTTGGTCAAGGTCCTGAACCATCCTATGCAGAACTCAAACAAAGTGATGGGATTCGATTATTAGTGAGGTTACTTTATGAGGGAATGCAAGAGTAGAAGCTTTTACGGTTCAGTCGCCAGGATTTTAAGGATATTGACAAACTGCTAAGCTTGGCCGTAAGCCGTCCTCAACTTATCAAGGCTTTAGCTAGGGTCAGTCTTTAAACTGTTGTTGAGGATAAGCTGATTGGTTTAAGCTACTGGTGCGTCCTAACCAGGTCAGTGCAGCAGACGGGTGGGCGATCGCTCGTGGCGAGTTTAAGCTACTGGTGCCTCCTAACCAGGTCAGTGCAGTAGACGGGTGGGCGATCGCTCGTGGCGATGGCAATCGTAATATCGAACTGAGTGCAGAGTTTGTGTTCTGGAATCGGCAAACGAAGTTAGGGGTTTGCTTTGATGCTTCCACCGGCTTTCAGTACCCATCAAGATGCTGGTGCATCCCCCAACCCTGTCTGGGGAAAACGTACTCCCAGGCTTGACGCTTGAAATGTTGATGATCTGGTAGCTGAAACGCTGTTGATTGTTGATTTATCGTTTGCAATCTAGATGGGTAGAGTAGGAAAATGAATCATTATAGATTGCCTCAACCCTATGCCCAGAGTCTTGGAT
>CAZGHV010000206.1:0-1986 GCA_964525705.1 uncultured Candidatus Saccharibacteria bacterium
ATATTTTGGGTGACCAGAGCAGCCCCCAATTTTCGGGCAGCAAAAGGACTGTCCTGTTTGTAGAGGGTGCCGACAATGGCCCGTTGCTCGTTATCTAGGACTGGCAGATTGACAGCTCCTGGAATGTGGTCTTCAGCGAATTCTGCTGGGGAGCGAACATCAATAGTCTCACTGTAAGTTTCAGTCCAGGGTTGAGCAGTGTAGCGAAGCTTGGGCGACATCAAAGTATCGGGAAACAGTCTTTCTCTATTGTTGCTCAGGCCGCTGTCAATATTTCGCCAATCGAACCCAGACTCCTTAAAAACTTAAAAGAAGAGACTGATGAAGCGTGTCAGCTTCAACCCGCAATGGAATATTTATTTTCACAATAGCATCGAAGGCAAATCATCATCAGCAAATTGCAGCAGTTCATCGCCAATTCCTGAGACACTCTGGAAGAAGCCAGGATTAAAAGCGAAACAAAGTAAATAGGGAGGGTAATTCGTTATAACTTCATTATCTTAGGGTTAAGAAGTAGTTTGCTCAAGCGCGATCTCTCTCAGGCGATCTGACCGTTGCAACTATGTGGCCAAAGTTTGATGCCTTGGGGGAGCCATAAATTGTGTTGATATATATTCAGTGGGTTTGAGTAAGTGATTGTCTTGCAAGGTTTTTCCCAAAAATAAGGTATTAAACTACGGTGAGCTTGTGCCATCGTAACTCTGTGCTAAGAGCAAGAGTCAATTTCTTCAGCAACTCATTAGAAGAAATGCAAAGCTTCAGTGTCTACTCTTGGTTGGCAGGTCAAAATACAGTAAATTGTAGTCTAACCTACCTGACTCAGGCTCTTAGATTGGGAGGCTTCAAGCTAAGCATCTGATTGAAGCTCTTAAACTTCAATTTCACAGCCTAAATATTCTAATTAAGATCTTAGTCCGCAAAAAATCTTCCCAGTAAAAATTTATCAATCAGCAGTAACGTAGGCACTGTTACCCTTCTATCTCTGGAAAGGAACTAAGGATGAGTAACAAGGACTTACTCGACGAAGAACTCTATGACTTGCTTAGAGCAGATGAGTTCATTAGGAGAAAAGCAAAATTTCTAGGAATCTCCCGTCGTCGTCTAGTACAACTATTAGTGGCAGGTGCAAGCGCGGCTACTACTGGTCTTTTGTCCCCACTTGCAAAAAACAATAAAGTTCAGGCACAGATTCCTAAAACCCCACCCATTAACAAGCCAACCCCACCAGATCTTTTTGTTCAAAGTGGCAGTAACTTGGAAATGCGTTGGGAAGCCCTCTACAAACGAGGATATCTCGTGCCGAATTCCATGTTCTTCGTTCGCAATAATAATCCAACCCCCAGCGTTGATCTAGCAACTTGGCAATTACAGGTTGAAGGATCTGGGGTAGATCGTCCACGTAGTTTTACTTACGATGAAATTCTCTCGATGCCTTCAGTTTCTGTCGTCCGCTCGATTGAATGTGCTGGTAACGGCAGAAATTTCTTTCAGCAGTCCCATGGTAAGAAGATAGAAGGCACTCCTTGGAACCTGGGAGGTATAGGCGTTGCTGAGTGGACTGGCGTTCCCTTATCCGAAGTGCTAAAGCGAGCAGGGCTCAAGCCTACAGCCCGCGATGTTATGCCCGTTAGTTTAGATGCCAAAAAGATTCAGCGCCCTTTTTCCACCGAAAGGCATTAGCGGAAGACACCCTTTTAGTCTATGCCATGAATGGAGATGTTCTGCCTCTCGATCACGGATTTCCAATGCGGGTCTTAGTGCCAGGCTGGGTAGGAATTGCTCATATTAAATGGATTGGCAGTTTGCAGGTTTCAGAAACACCGCTGTTTTCTGAGTACAATACTAAAAAGTATGTCTTAATTGGAGAGGATTATCCCGTTTTGGATGACTTGAAAGCAAAAGGAGTCATGGGACAAATACTGACCTCACAGAAAGTCAAAAGTGCATTTGAATTACCCTGGAACGGTCAAATATCAAGTGGAAAGC
>CAZGHV010000207.1:0-1975 GCA_964525705.1 uncultured Candidatus Saccharibacteria bacterium
TTACGCTCAGAATTATATCTTAACCTTGTGTGTAATTTTCTGGGGCACGTACATCATAAGTAGAAACGAAGATTTCCCTACGCAGCTGAATTGTTCTTCGAATAAGTGTGCTCAGCTTTTCAGGAGGGTCACGCAATCCCCATTTGCTGTTTAGCAAATGTATTTAGATTTTTGCGTGTGGACCAGGTACGTTCATTTCTAGTTAAATACTGTTTCCGAAGTCGCAGATTACTTGGGGTGACCTCCAGAATCTCGTCTTTGGCCAAAAAAACTAGCGCAAATTCTAAAGTGAGTCTCAGTGGGGGCTTGAGTGCTATATGTGTAATCTCTGCTTGATTGCGGCGTACACCAGACTTTTCTCGTTCTTTACAGGGATTTACTTCCATGTCTTGATCATATTTGTTAATTCCCACAATCATGCCTTCATAAACCTCTGTCCCTGGCGTTATAAACAAATCGCCACGCTCTTGGATGGAGTTAAGGGGATAGCCTACAGCAGTCCCAGTCTCTGAAGAGATCAATACGCCTCTACGAAACAGCTCTGGCTGCTGTGTATAAGGCACATATTCCAAAACGAAGTTGTTCATTACCAAATTCCCTTTGGTGGTGGTCAAGAGGGTGTTCCGTAGCCCTAGAAGATTACGAGTGAGGATGCGATAGCTTAACTTGCAAAAACCATTTTCTGTCTCCACTTTAATCAATTCGCCTTTGTGTTCGCTTACTTTTGTGATCACATCTCCTTGATACTGTTCAGGTACTTCAATTAACAGCTCTTCTACTGGTTCGCAAGTTTTGCCATCGATTTCTTGCAATACAACTTCTGGGCGGCGTACCTGAAATTCATAGCCTTCACGGCGCAACTCCTCAATCAGAATTGCCAGCTGAAGTTCGCCTCTACCAGCAACCAAGTAAGCCCCCGTGTCTGTCTTGTTTATCTGTAGGCTAATATTCAGTTCTTGCTCTCTATCTAGCCGTTGTTGTAGTAGGCGGGCGGTGACAAACTTACCATCTTTACCCACAAACGGTGACGAATTTGCTTCAAATCGAATTTGTACAGAAGGATGAGAAAGCTTTATCATTGGCAGAGGATCTATTTTGCTTGTAGCGCAAAGTGTGCCACCGATTGCATTTGAATCAATACCACCAATAGCAACTATCTCTCCAGCGCTAGCAGTATCTACTGGGACGTAGGTTAAGCCTTCACGCACCATCAAATTCTTTACTTGGCCACGCACTTGAGCTGCATTTAGCTCTGGGCCATGCACAACAACTAGATTATCCTTGGCAGTGACCGTGCCTCTTCTGATTTTGCCAATAAGAAACCTGCCCACATGAGGGTCAAAATCAAGCGTGGTGATTAACATCTGGAAAGGGGCATCTGCATCGCCACTTGGCGCGGGGACTTCTGCGACTATCGCTTCTAGTAATGGCTGTATATTCCCTGGCAAATCTCCCGACTGTGTGAGATCACCTTCTGGAAGCTGGGAAAAAGCTTTACCAGCTCTACCTACGGCATAAAATACAGGGAATGACAGTTGTGACTCATTTGTGGCTAGCTCTAGGAATAGATCATTAACTTTATCCAATGCTCTGGCAGGGTTGGCGTAGCTCTTATCAATTTTGTTGATAACAACTATTGGCTTGAGACCCAATTCCAAGGCTTTCTTAAGGACGAATCTAGTTTGCGGCATCGGTCCTTCCTGAGCATCAACTACCAGTAAACATCCATCTGCCATATTAAGTGTTCTTTCAACCTCTCCCCCAAAGTCTGCATGTCCCGGAGTGTCAATAATGTTGATTTTAAAGCCACGGTAACTCACAGACACATTTTTTGCCTTAATGGTAATACCTTTTTCTCGTTCTAGATCTCCAGTATCTAGGATTGCTTCCTGGTGCATTTCCTCTTGGTTTTCACGGAATACATTATTCTGTTTGAGAAATGCATCTACCAGTGTTGTCTTACCATGGTCTACAT
>CAZGHV010000208.1:0-1963 GCA_964525705.1 uncultured Candidatus Saccharibacteria bacterium
ACGATGTCAATGGTGCCAGGGGTGGGGGCAGCAGGGGCGGCAGGTGCTTGCCCGATCAGGGTCGGGATACCTCCGGCAGCGGTGGCCAATCCCCAACCCCAAAGTCCACTCCACAGAAGTAACAGCAACACCAGCACCCAGGGCGATCGCCGTCGTCGTCTCCAGGGTTTAGCTTGAGGGTGATTCATCGTCGTTCTGGGACCCTACCTTTTCTCACCGTGCAGTCATGGAAATCTTAGCAGACCGATAGCCTGCCCCAACCAGGGGAGCGCGATCAGTCCAACTCCTATGCCTGTGGTAGCCGAGTCCATGGCTCCAGTCCAGAATCTTGGGGATGGAGTGTAGAGGCGATCGCCTCTAGTAGCCAACCCCATCAATCCGGTCCAAAACCTCATCGATCCGGTCGCCAACCTCCCGATGTCTCAACCGACAGGCTCAGGCGTGTAACGATTGAGATGAGCCGCCGCAGATCACTTTGATGCCCACAGACAATCTCTCGGCGGTCGGCTCCATCGATTTGTTATGCCGCGATCGCTACTGAGGCTATAAAGGCAAGTATAGGACGATGCCTTTCCACTCATCCTGTTCACTAAAATCATTCAGTAGTAGCAATTCATCGATTATCTGTCTAACAGGCATCCGATCATTAATTACAAATACCCCCAGCATTGCTTGTCCCCGTGCCAATCGCTCATAAGCGAAGTCCGGCATTGTTGCCCGATCATGAGTTAGAAGAATACGCCCATTGCTTGCTGCCCAATCTAGAATTGCTGGGTCATCCACTTTTCGCAACCCAACATCCTGCACACGTAATAAGTCAAGATCTGGTTGACGAAGAAACAATCCTCGTACAACATCGCCGTTAAAGTTTTCATCACTCAGCAGCTTCAGCATAACCAGGCTTAGGGAGTTTGCTGTGCTAGAAGCCTGGATCGAATCAGGCTCAGATCAGGCTGAATTTCTGGAAAACGTTGACGAACGGATTCTGCTAGCTGTTCGCGCTCGTTCAGATAGGATTCTATTTCTTGCTGGTGTCGAAGATAATAACCAATCGTGATATAAACGTCAGACAGAGAAAGTGTTGAGTATCTTTGTACAATGGTTTCTGGAGAAGCACCATCTTGGAATGCTCGGATCACCAACTCAAGTAGAACCCTTGAGTCACCAATCCGGATTGCTCCTGTTTCATCTTCCCTAAGTGGTGGGGATTCGCATTCCAAAACAAGACTCACAATTCAATCTCCATACAACGACTATTAGAGCGGGTTTCAAGCTGAAAGCGCTACTCCAATTATACCTACTAACCCTGTGTTGTTCCCCTGGTTGACTGGCAAAACTCAAGAACTAAAACTGTAAGATTTGATGGTAAATTCGCGCTCTAATTGCTTTTGCAGTTGTTTTTTTGAGGCGGAGGCGGGCTGAGGATCAGTTCTACCCTCCAAAGAAAGGGTCTGAAATAATCGCCATCCTTGGTGCAATACACCCTTCAACCAATTCCACCCAATTCTCAGGTAAACGTTCATAAAGTTGATCGACTGCTACCATCGGTGTATCAGCTACCTCAAATTCACCCGTTTCAATGTCGATCGCCACAAGCTTACCGTGATTGCCTGCCTCGACTTGGGGACGCACTTGCGATTCATAGATTTCATAGGCGCAAGCTCGGAAGAACACTCAACTTTAAGAAATATAACTGAACTTCCTGGATCAAGAGCTATTGTCAGTAAGACTTCGGAGAATCCTGAAAACTCGTAATCAAACCACTGGTTCTTTTCTACTTCTGATCCTACTATTCCAAAGTTGATTGCATTGAGGTCATCTTGTTCAAAATCATCCTTACAGAATGAAGTAACTATCTCCAGCCAAGATTTTAAGTTTCGCTGAAGAATCCAGTTCTCTTCCATTTTCACTTCGAAATAAGAATTTATCTTAACACCCTACGGGGTTTAACGGTGAAGTTGAG
>CAZGHV010000209.1:0-1943 GCA_964525705.1 uncultured Candidatus Saccharibacteria bacterium
GTTGAACCATAGACCTGAGTAAAATCTTAACTAGTTAATGGCGGCATAACGTTCCCCTTCAGTGGCGGCTAGTGACCTTTGCATCTCCACCAAGATCTCTGTTCCGTCCACTGCAAGGGGGTTGTTATGCCGCGATCTCCCACATTCCCCAATACAAAGCATTTATAGCCTCATACGATAGATTGCCAGTCTAGTGCCGTGATAAATCGGGATAGATGATCTACATTAGTTGTTGCGACAACAACTTCGGTTGTCTCATCACTAATAAGACGAGCTTGAGCAGACAGGATTACATCTCCATCTAGAGCTTTGGGATCAGCAGTCGGTTGCCCAGTTTGCCTTGCTTCTGCCCATAGTTCAGCCGCTAGCAACATTGTCTCTGTCTCAATGGGAATATAGTCAAGTGTCTGTTTCAGATTGTCAAGGCGACGTAAGCTCCGCAACAAACCTGCACGAAGGAGTTCGCGGCGAACTTCATAATCTGCAATTTCGGGAATAGCAACCTTCTCTCCACGCCGCAGAAGAGACTTTAGCCATAGTTGACACTCTAGAGGAAGACCTCCAGCTTTGGGATTTGTTACCATCCCCAATGGTCCAGAATCCAGTAAATTCAATCGGCTCATGGGAATAGCGGACGCTCAGACAAGCGATCTTCATCCAAAGCAGTTTTCAAAAAGTCCCAAGCTTGCCTATGCTCTGCTTCATCCTCATTGTCACCAAGCCATGAATCCAAAAGGTCTAGGGCTGCTTGATTTTTCCGTGCCTGTTCAGGATCAGTAATTGCAGGAGTTGATGCAACTTTCTGTCGAAACTGACGCAAAATATCCAAAAGGTCTGCCCAGTAGGTCTTAGGAGTTGTCTCAATTTCATGAAGCAACAACTTGAGGGATGTTGGAGAGGAGCTAGAAGGGTCTGTCATAGGAGAAAACTCGTCGCACAACCGCAAGTCAATTCTAGCGCAGGACTACTCAACATGCGTAGCTGAGCGACTCGTCCTTAACACTTGTGCATTGCAGTAGGATTCCAAGCAAACCACAAACATTCTTTGTCATGAACGGGTTTGAAAACTTTGACGGCTTGCTGTAAAGAATCCATTTTGATCTTTATAAATTTCACATGAGTCTGCTTGCAAATGAATTGCAAGTGCAGCTAAAAAGCTATCATTGGAGTCATTGGCAACTTCATTGATACGTTGAAGATCTGATATGACGACTATTTTTTCATCATCAATGCATTTCTTGATTCGTTCGGTTTGAATATTCAAATCAATAAAATGCTCATATTCTACATCTGATATGATGCCAATTTGAGTTTCATTAAGAGAGATTGCTGGTTTTCCCAATTCCTGCAATGCCATAGCAAGCAGGGAGATAGATACTTGTCTGGCTGTGGTTAGAAGCAGATTTCTCTCGCGTTTGCAGGGTGCAGTAGAAATTTGATCGGCTAGTCCAAGCCATTCATCAGCCATTTCAGCTATTGCTGGCACAACTACTACGATAGAATTGTCACCAGTAGCAATATTACAAATGTGATTAGCTAGCCTTTGTATTTTTGGAACATCCGAGACATAAACTGGGCTATATTTTTGAATAATTAGCATTGTACCACCCTTGCCAGATAGAAAATGGAAAACAGTTGAGTCAGATTTCTAACTCATAACTGATTCCAAAGGGAATATTAATAGGATTAGTAATATGACCAAAATCCGCTTCTAATAGAACTGGAAAGCTGTATTCACCTATAACAATACTCAGCTTGACGTTGCGCTCACGGGCTAACTTCTCACTCAGTTGCTGACTATTGTAAGTATACGGGTCTGCTCGTAAGCTTGCTTCCAGGTATTCCAGGTACTCAGCCTGCCAGCGTTGTCGTGCTCCGGGTCGAGGGGCATCCCACAGCCCACCTAATCCCTTGCTTTGCCAGCGCTGCAAGGTTGCTCGCAC
>CAZGHV010000210.1:0-1928 GCA_964525705.1 uncultured Candidatus Saccharibacteria bacterium
CATACATAGCAGCCAGCTTCCAAGATTTAGGCATCCCATGGTCACCAAAATGCAGAAAAATAAACAAAGACGGCTGCTATATTCAGCTACGAGTCAAATATGATTGAAGCCGTGGATTGACTTCTTTCTTGTGTAGGTAGTAATCTCTGAGAAAGGAACATTACGAAATGATATCAATCCTAATTACCGCATTCCGAGAAGCAGGCTCTATAGGCAAGTGCATCCTCACGATTGCGGATTCTGTATTTGCTGAAATCCCAGACGATTATGAACTCATCCTGGGGTGCCCGGATACAGAAACTCTTGACGCAGCATCACAAGCTGTACAACAGCTGGGTATTACAGATAAATTTATCCATGTTCTAGATCCAGGTAAGGGAAAACCATTTGCTTTGAGCATGATGATGGATAAAGCACATGGTGACATTTGGATATTTGGCGACGGAGACACCTATTTCGGTCCTGGTGCAATTGGAAAGTTGGTGAAGCACTTTGAAAGGCCAGAAGTGCTTGCTGTTACGGGCAGGCCAAGATCTACTGACCCCAAGACTACGATGATGGGGTATTTCGGGAATTTGCTCGCAGATGCAGCCCATCACAAGCGAAATGTAGATTTAACTACGGTTCCACAGGGGAGAAGTGCCCAATTTGTCCCCCGTAGAAGCTTTTTCCCAGTAAGTGGATATCTCTACGCTTTGAGGCGTACAGATATTCGCCCCCCCCAAGATTGTTTGGTTGAAGATGCATACATGTCCTATATGACACATAATCTAGGCGGGAAAATTGAGTACGAACCAGATGCAGAGGTTTTTGTGAAGTATCCTAGCTCTTTGTCCGATTACTTCAAGCAGAAAAACCGCAGCACGGGAGGATATATCCAGCTGTGGCAATATGGAATTGTTACTCCGGGAACAAAGACCCGCTCTTTCTGGAGAGAACTCGAGTATTTCTGGTTCCCTATTTCATATGCAAAGTCGCCTAAACAATTATTATGGTCTTTTGCGCTTTACCCTATCCGGTTATGGATGTGGTTGATGATTTATTGGCAAAGAAAGATCGTGAAAAAGGACTTCGTTAAAACCTGGGTGCGAATAGAAAGTACTAAATAGGAACCCTCACTTAATTTCGAATGTTGGGAAATCCTTCCTGGGATCTAATTCCAACAGTGCGCTATCTACAGCATCCAGTGCAGCATCAGCATTACTTGCAACTTCTGGCACAGGCCGCATAGTTGACACTCCTTTAACAGCTGCGCTCTGACCAGATAGGAGGCGGTTTCCTCCTGCTGTGAAGAAAAGCATGTAGATGATAAACACTGTCAATATGATCAAAATCGCCACCAATATCGGCACAAGCGAAAAGTCTGACGATGGTGTCGCAGCCACTACAAATGACGCTGACTTAGAATGTGCTTCTTGATCCATAGGTTTGGCCGGTGGGGAATTATCCGGTCCGCTCTTTGCAACAAGCGGCTGTGGGGACTTTGGTAACTCTGTCTTCGTTACAACCACCTTGGGTTCTTTGTCTTCCTCCAGATCAATAGAGATGGAATTTATGTCCACATCTGGGAGTGGAGGTAAATCACTCGAATTTGGCATGTTTACAGTCTAGCGGAATCTATGCAGAGATGCTAGTACCAAGCTAGTGATTATTGCTATAATCTTTGTGATATTTGTCCAATAATCTTTGGATAAAGGTGTGACCAGCTCTTTTTCGTTGCCTATAGCTGCAAAATATTGCGACCTGCGTTTGTAAGGCATGTCCTTCGTTATTATTGGGCATCCTGGAAAATTACGGTTTCCATACGGCCTCATCGTCTAACGGTTAGGACGCCGGGTTTTCATCCCGGCAATCGGGGTTCGATTCCCCGTGAGGTCACCATCGTAGTTTTTGCCATTTTTTGGCTCTGTAAATCTTCTATAAACTCG
>CAZGHV010000211.1:0-1927 GCA_964525705.1 uncultured Candidatus Saccharibacteria bacterium
GCTGTATGGATGCCAATGCCTCCCTGAACATAAACGGGATAGGGCTGGCTCCCTGTCAATTTCTGAGTCAGCAGAAACGCCGCATCTTCCCCAACCCAACCACCACTTTCATGACCTTTAGCAATGACCCCAGCGATCGCTTGTGGCTGCAAGTTTGACAATTCCATTAACTGGGAGATCTGCCGGGCATCCGTAACTTCCAGCAGAACCTGCCGTGACTGGCTCACGGGCAGAGTGGCCAGTTGTTCGTGGAGATCGGAGGCTTGCCACTGACAAAGAATCAACCAGTGGGGGCGATCGGCCAATCGTTCCAGCAGCATCTGGCTGGTAGGGAACTGGTCCACTCGTAGACGTAAACCTACAGCAGCTGCAGCATTTACCAACTGCAGTAACTGCTCTAGGTTCTGAGTTGCCAATACCAGGTCGTGTTCACCACAGAATTCCCGATCCAGCACTCCCACACCTCCAGCTCGGGTCGTGGCAGCAGCAATGCTTGGATAACCAAGGCTAATAGGGCTAATGGAAAGACAGGTGAAGGAGTTCATGAGCGCCGACCCTTTGGTGAAATAGTTAAGTTAGCAGAATAAACAAACTTAATCAGAGATAGGGTAAAGTATGAAATGCAGTTGCATCTTAGGCCAGGATTTTCTTTCTGGGATGTAGTGCTGGCAACATGTGCTGAAAACATAGTGCAGGACTTTTCTTTCATGCTTTCATGCCCTATCTCAACAAAAAATTACGGACAAGTTAAAAAAGAATAAGGAAGCTGCAAACATTATGTAACCTCAGTTCTGCATAATAGTCGATGTAGACTCGATTCAAAACCGTAAGACCACGCAAAAGTTCCTACAAAAGTCAGCAAAATATACGGAAGTCATACGGGCAACTATACAATTTTAATTTTCTTGTGGAATCAAATAGTACAGAATCTGATTGTAGATTCGTGCTGTCGGCGATGTTGACGGAGACTCAGTGGCTAGTGAAGGAATAGAACCCAGACAGGGCATCCTATCCCCTAGGGAACCCATATTGTGATTAATGCATTAGTAGATGTGGTGAAGCTATTGTATGCAACGACTAACCTTAGGAATTGCCCTGAAAATGTTGCAACGCTTACCGGACTTGAACAGCAGACGGGCTGGGTGACAACGGGGAAAACGATTGCGGGGTCGCAGATCGCATTCCCTGACCAGCAATGAAAAGCTACTAAAATTTGGAGCTTGCTATAAATATAATGCTAAATGGTGTAGAACATGGATATCGTAGAGTCATTAACTAGTCGGGTATGTGATTGAGATCTCACGTGAGCAGTAATTCCATAACCTTTCGTTTGCGATGCTGATCACACAAGACTACCGGGATTCCGTTCAGAATCAAGCGGAAGCATAACAGGTAAGCGTAAAACAGGTAAAATTAAGTATTCAAAAATATAACTTCAAATTAGTCAAAGCTAACCAATCCAGAAACGGCACCTATTAAGGAACACCTACTAATAAGCAGTTACCCGACCCCCCAACACAATGTATACCCAAGCACAAACTCGATTTCGTCAGGATCTCCTGATTTCCGTAAACAACAATACGGAAGGTAGTGCCAAAACCTATGTCATTAAGGACCCAAACTCCAAGGAAACCTTTGAGTTTGGAGAAGAGGAGTTTTTTCTTTGTCAATTAATGAATGGTTTTTTAACGCCCTCGCAAATATTGTCTACCTTTGAAAGCCGTTTTGACATTCAACTGAAGCTAGAAGACTTTGAAGCATTTGCCAAACAGATTTCTAGTTATGGTTTGTTAGAGAACCTGGATTCTGCTAATGCGTCCCTAGCCGCTATAGCCCCAGACTCAACCCCCACCAATGGTTCTGAAGCTTCTCAGGATTCTCCTTATGCCAGAATGCTGGATGATCTGGAGAACCAGCAGGCACAGAC
>CAZGHV010000212.1:0-1918 GCA_964525705.1 uncultured Candidatus Saccharibacteria bacterium
GTGGTTGTAAAGCTGTAAAAACCTTGAACCCTGAATATAGTGGGAACTAGTTGTCAAAATCCTGGATGCCTGACTATAAACAAGATATTCAATGGGGCGAAGAAGATATTTTAATATTTTCTGCTTAATAATGTCACTATGGTGGGTAATGACCAGCGGAATGTGGGATTGCATGGTTACCCAGGCCAACAACATTGTGGGATTGGGAGTATGCAGGTGAATAATGTCAAAGGATTGGTGAATGGCCTCAAAGAAAAGTTTAGGGAATTCGGGACAAATATCGAAACGCGCCATCGAGAACAGGCGACCGACTTGCTTGACAGCGACAAAATCGTCCTGATATTGAATAGATTTAGTTTGTAAGGAATGACAGCCCGCTTCATTGAGTCCATTTACACATACCACAGTGACTTCCGCACCTAAAGAAGCTTGGGCTTGAGCCAGGGTACGGACATGGGTTTCAATCCCTCCTGGTACAGGGGGATAATATTTGGATAGGTGACAGATACGGTAGTGATTTCGCTGCACGAGTATACTTTCGAGATGATTTCTAAAGAAGGGTTCTGCCAGAAAGATGGCCTAAGCCAAGGTGAAGCTATAGGAATAGCCATAGCTTTTATCATTCTTCAACTAAGTAGATAAGCACAATTAAAGCCAACTAGAAAAACCAGGAACTGTTCCAGAAGAATTATCTTCGACTTTTCTAATATTCTATTTATTAAGCACAGCTACTTAGCGATAGATGGATTTTCTGAGTCCCTGCCTGAGGGCTGACGCCCTCACTCCCCCGTTTTACATTGGAAAACCATCAAAATGACTTGTAAGTAGTCAATCTTAAAGATCGAGCTACTAAGAGGTTGAAGATCAGCTCATAGAAAGTTGCCTCTATAATTATTTTGGAATAATGATGAAATGTCAAGTCTCTTTTAACTCCATTTCTTCTGGTGATGGCGATCGCCGGGGATCGTAATATCGATTGTAGTATGATTTATAGGGGAAGTCGTACATCGTCCCTGCTTTCAAGCAATTAGCTACCAGACCCAAAATTTGCACATTGGCTGTTTCCAGATAATGGAGCGCTTCTGAGAAAGCAGGGCGACCTGTTTGTCCTACGCCCACCACTAAAATACAGCCGTCGGCATGGCTTGATAGCAACATACTGTCAGCAAATCCCAGGGTTGGAGGCGCATCGTAAATGACTAAATCAAAGTGAGACTTCAGTCCTTGCATCAAGTGCTGAAACTTTTGAGAAGATAGCAATCGGGTAGGATCGGGTGGGATTTGTCCAGCAGTTAGAACTAGTAAGTTATTCTCATCAGGTAGGTGTTGAATACACTCCCCAATGTTGGCGTTAGCAGTGATGATATTGCTCAGACCTCTCAGGTTGGACAGGTTCGTTTTTCTGTGAATTTGAGGACAGCGCAGATCTGCATCCACCAGCAACACCCGTTGGCCCATGACTGCTGCTGCCAGGGCCAGATGCAAGGCAACGGTTGATTTCCCGTCTGAGGGCAATGCTGAGGTGATGACCAGCGATCGCAGCGGTTGGTCTGCACTCAACAACTTGAGACTGGTATACAGCGTTCGAAATGCCTCTAAGAAATAGAATGCGTCGTAGGAAGTTAGAGATAGGTGTTGATGCGCTTCAATCCCGACGTTACTTGTAGCACTTGCTGATTTGGCAGGTAGGCCGAAAATTGAGATCGGTACAGTAGCCAGTTCTGGATAGTGAGGAATAACCCCTAATAAGGGGAATCGCAGCTGTTGTTTTAACTCGTCCGATGTATGGAAAACATCATCCAGCTTCTCAACCATGAAGGCGGCAGCTATGCCCATCAGTAGGCTGGCAACTACACCTAAACCAAGGCTGCGAGGTATGTCAGGAAAAATCGGAACCTGTGGTAGTCCAGGAGTTGAT
>CAZGHV010000213.1:0-1908 GCA_964525705.1 uncultured Candidatus Saccharibacteria bacterium
CAGTTTCATTTATTCCGGCCAATCCGTGCTCATTTAATTTGGCCGGTAACAGCATCCATGAACCTGCCATTGCCACTATAGCAGGAAAGCCGACTATAGATAGTCCTGTTGCTCTCGAACAAGCGCGGACAGCTATACCTGATTTTGAACCTGGGACTGGGAAAGGTAGAGGGTATCACTTCATCCTACAAACTGATGAGGGTGGCAAACCAATTTTAAGTGTGGTTGGTGCTTCCAAACAAGCCCCCGCTGTGGCCGTACTTGATCCAGAGACAGGCCAAGTTTCTAAGACTCAACGTTACACCCTGGCTCAACTTGGGGGGATTCTATATTCCACGGATGCGGGCAGCACTTGGCAAGCCAGTAATCTGACCGCCCGAATGGTTAATGCTGTTGCTAAAGACTTAACCAAGCCTGGTATTGCTTACGCAGTCGCTCCCCAAGAGAAAACTTTACTTCTTTACAGAACTGAGGATGGTGGGCAAAACTGGACAGCAAAAGGGGAACTTCCATCTGAGGCTGGCAATTGGGCTTATAACTTAGCAGTAGCCAGTAACCTAAATGGTAACACTTATCTGCTTGTGGGCACCGCCTCGGGCCTATGGTCTTCCACAGACGAGGGAGACCAGTGGATTCAAGCTACCAGTCTACCTTCTGGTCCACTACAATGGTTGGCAGTCATACAAGATGACAAAATTGTCAAAATCTTTTCAAGTGTTACTGCTGGACCTAATGTTGGCTTATATTCAAGCACAGATTTAGCCTCCTGGACCAAAGAGGCCGAGGGCATTTTTCGACTATCAGAATCATTTGACTACAAAGCTGTAGCCGCAACTGATGAAAACCAAGATCAGGCTTTATTGATCGGAGGTGAGAACCGTTCAACACTAAAAGTTCCATTTGGAACTCTACGTTTGGCTGGAGATTTCGCCGGAACCGGCTCGCTCGTCTTAGATGGCACAGAGGATGGTCGGAAGTTAACAGGAGATAAAAACTCTGATAACCCTACTTGGGAGAAGACATTGCCAGAAAGTTTAGCCAGTTTGGCTGCATCGCCTGATTTACCAAACAGTCCGGTATTCCTGGCGGGTGGCTTCAGAACAGGTCTCTTTCGAAGTAGTGATGGTGGTAACAGTTGGGAGAACGTTCTTCCAGATCCATCTAGTAAAGTAGCTGGCTCAAACGAGTTGTATTCAATTTTGTTTCTATCAAATGAACAAGTCATTGCTATTAATGGAGGTGAATTCTCATGGGGCGGTTTCTAAGTCAGCACTCAGATAAGAGCCAATTTATAGCAATTTGTCTACTATTGGCAAGTATTGTTTACATTTCTCTATCAGCTAGTGTTGTTTATGCTACAAACCATAATGCAAAGATGACAGGATATGCCTTTGCCTATAATTTAGGAAGCGCAAGTGGAGCAAATTTAGTACAAGGCCATTTTGGTAATCATGCCCCAAATCTTTGTCCATCTGACCCTGCTGCTTTTTGGGCCTGGAATACCAACATTACGATGGTTAGTCCTTCTTCAGTTTCAATGAAAAATTCTAGTAATACCTCATATAATAGGTCTTCGTTCACTCTTAAAGACAATGGTGATCCGAGTTGCTCAAAGGGTAATTATTGGGCCGATATATACTTTGGCTCTTTTAAAAACCCGCTATCCGGTTGTAGTTGTAATGGTTTTACGAGTTGCGCGGCTGGTACGAATGGTGTGAATAATTGCACTCAGGCGGTCAACTGGGGGAGTAGCACACGGACTTATAGTGGACCGTAATGGAACTTACGTACAGAAAATTATAGACAAATGAAAATTTCTTTGTAAATTGTTTCAGATACGCTAACACAAATAGTCATATCTCACCAAGCACAGAGATGTGGCTGTTTGTTTTCTCAGGAGGATTATAC
>CAZGHV010000214.1:0-1900 GCA_964525705.1 uncultured Candidatus Saccharibacteria bacterium
GATCCGCTTCCATACCCCGTCTGCTTGCAGCGGGGTTCTTGATTGACGAGTTTCGGCCACGAGAAAGTATACCAGCTCCACAAAGAATTATCCGTCAACAAGGCGACTTAATTATGGAGAAACTTGATGAACCTCCAAAAAATATTATTCCGTTATTAATCGAGCCACAACCGGATGGCAGTATAGACCTTGGAAATGGTCATACCATTCGGCTTGATGGATTGCCAACGAATAATTGTGTGGATCAGAGTGACGAACCTAGCCGGATGTGAAATTGATAAAGCAATACTAAAAACATTCAATTCAAGGAGTTAGATATGACTAACTTACTGGAAGAAGCTTTTAATAAGGCAAGAAGTTTACCAGAATATCTTCAAGATGAACTAGCTCAGCAGTTGATTGAAGATATTGAGAGCGAACTTCAATGGCAGAAAACCTTATCCCAACCTCAAAGTTCTTTTCTGGATGAATTGGCATGGAAATCATTCAATAACTCTTCAGAAGGAACAACTATAGTTATAGGCTTTGATGAACTATGAAATTGGAACTAACTGAAATGTTGTTGATGATTGCTTTGCACTTCTCTAGCGTAGTTGTGATAAGAGCGATCTCCTGATTCAAAGCAACCCGGCCCCAATGTTGATAGCATCAGGGAGATAATGGGGGCACTAAGAAGCTTTTAAACAGACAGATATCAAAGCCGCTAGCTGCCAGAGAATTTACCAATCGTTCATCAAGTGTGAGTAAGGGTGCGCTAACTTGGCGTGATAATGCTACATAGCAGCCATCATAAGCGGTGATACCATAATCTAGACCAATTTGCACTGCTTCAGTCATCAAATCTTTCGTTGAAGTCACTTGAAATCTTAAAGATTCCAGATCAGTCAGATCTGCGTGAACTTGATCACTTGTGTATAAGTTAGCTCGAACATACTTCCATAGCACGTTGGCACACTCAATATAAAACAAATCAGGTATGAAAAACTCAGCAGATGGATCATTCAAGTGGTCAAAGAGCTGATTAACTTTTGGGGTTAAGGGATCGACAATAAACTGCTTAATGCAAACATTTGTATCTAAGACGCAACGTAGCGGAGCAGTCATCTGTTGCGATCCTCTTGAATCAAAACAGTGCTATCTGGCAATCCAAAATCAATGGGGTTAACTCTAGCACGGCTACGAATCCTATGTAAGACTTCTGACATTGGCTTGGTTTGCTGTTTCTGAACCGCTGTAAGTTCATGGGACTGAACCGCTTGTACCAACAGGTGAATTACTGCTTCATCAAGAGTCAAATTGTTCTCAGTGGCAAGACCTTGAATCTGGCTATAAAGCTCGTCTGGCAGATTTTTAATTTGAAGGGTAGCCATTGTAGTCTCGGAGTAGTTTAATCGCTACATCGTCAGTGTAACTTAATTTAACTGAAAACTTAAAAATCCCCCACCAGTTGGTGAGGGATTCTTGGTTAGCTTAGAAAGCTAGGAATGGGTTGTCCAACCCCAGATCAACCGAACTTACTGGCCGTAGAGGCAATCAGGAAGGCGGCGTAGGTGAGGACATAGCCAACGGTGAAGTGAGCCAGACCCACCAGACGACCTTGGACGATGGACATTGCCACGGGCTTATCTTTCCAGCGAACCAGGTTAGCCAGAGGTGTGCGCTCGTGTGCCCAAACCAGGGTTTCGATCAGCTCTTGCCAGTAACCTCTCCAGGAGATCAGGAACATGAAGCCGGTCGCCCAAACCAGGTGTCCGAAGAGGAACATCCAGGCCCAGACGGACAGGTTATTCATGCCGTAGGGGTTGTAACCGTTGATCAACTGAGAGGAATTCAGCCAGAGGTAATCGCGCAACCAGCCCATCAGGTAGGTAGAAGACTCGTTGAACTGAGCCACATTACC
>CAZGHV010000215.1:0-1887 GCA_964525705.1 uncultured Candidatus Saccharibacteria bacterium
CTTATACATCTTGTGTACAAGACTTTTGGTGTCCAATCGACATTCCCAAGCCCCTAGACGGATAGTTCCTCCATACTGTTTTTTTGCTAAGTATTCTTTCTGGTCGGGCATAATATGTATCACTGGGTGAGGAGTTTTTGGATCTACTTCTTCTGAGTTAGCTCCTTTAAGTTTAAGCTCATTTCTGGCGAATTCTATGCAAGCCATTTGCATACCAAAGCACAAACCCAAAAATGGGATTTTATGCTTACGTGCATAACCGATGGCAGCGATCTTGCCTTCTGTGCCTCTGCTTCCCCAGCCTTGAGGTATGATAATTGCATCAAAGCTCTTCAGTTGCCTTAGTTTTGTTGGGTGTTCCTCAAATTCACCTGCATCCACCATTCGAATATCTGGATGGTATCCGAGTCTTCCTGCCGCGTGCCGCACTGCCTCAAGTACAGAGATGTATGTGTCTTTATGCTCTGAGTTGCCATTCTTTACATATTTGCCAACTATGGCTACTTTGACTTTATTTTCTTGCTGTTTGAGATTCTTTACCATCTGCTTCCATTTAGATAGTTGCGACTTAGGTGGTCTTACTCCGAAACAACGTAGAAGCTCATCGGCAAACCCTACTTTATCAAAGAGCAGAGGGATCTCATATATGGAAGGGACATCAGGATTGTCAATGATGCGCTCCTTGGAGATAAAACAGCGTTTTGAGAGTGTCTCCCGCCTTGGCTCGTCAAGCGGGATTTCATTTCTTGTCACCAAAAAGTCTGGCACTATCCCTACTTCTCTTAATCTGGCCACAGCATGCTGTGTGGGCTTCGTTTTCAGTTCCCCCACTGAGCGCAGATATGGTAAATAACTGACCATGATGTATGCTGCTTGATTTTCTTTGCCCATTTCTCTTGCTGCATGCAAGAAGACCAAATTCTCTACATCTCCTGTAGTCCCTCCGATTTCAATCAGTACAAAGTCTTCACCACGTGCATGTGCGTAGATCTGTTCCTTCACCTCATTGATTACATCGGGAAAAATCTCTACATCTCTGCCCCCATAATACATAGCTCTTTCTTTATTGATAACACTCTGAAATATTTTACCGGTAGTAATATTTTGGTTTCTGGAAATACGTCTCCCCAAGAATCTTTCGTAATTTCCTAGATCTTGATCAATTTCACCACCATCATGTGTCACAAATACTTCTCCGTGCTCAGAAGGTCTCATTAAACCTGCATCTATACTCACATACGGATCTATTTTTACTGCATTCACGCTGTAACCTTTGCTCTTTAGGACCACGCCAAGCGATGCTGTAACGATTCCTTTGCCCACGCCAGACAAGACTCCGCCACAAACAAAGATATACTTAGTTTTGGGTGATTTCATCATACTTGGGAAGAAATAATATGTTAAGCATAATATATGGCATGGTAATTTATGTAAAGCCGATACACACAAATGTCATAGTTCTTCTTGACTTACTGATCGTCAGTTGCCAGAATTGATTATGTTACGATTGGAATCTTCCTCAATGTACTACCCAGTTGTAGGTGATCTAGGTATTCGCCCACGGACTCAAAGAGTTCATATGCCACAAGCAAAAATTGCTTTTGATGAAGTGGGAAAAGATTTGAATGATTTGAAAATGACCTTTGCAGATCTAGATAAGTGGCAAAACGATTTGCCGGAATGGGAGCTGCTGATTACGGGCTGGAAGCAAAAAGGCATTGAAACCGTGGTAGTGGTAGGGATTGGTGGATCTGATCTAGGTGGGAGGGCAATACAAAACGCACTCCAGCCCCCTGCTCCCGAGCTCAATTTGCGTTTTTGTGGAGATACCCTGGATCCTGCACATGTGGATTCTTTGTTGCAAGAAGTAGAATTGCCTCAAAGTGC
>CAZGHV010000216.1:0-1867 GCA_964525705.1 uncultured Candidatus Saccharibacteria bacterium
ATAACAGCAGGGATGCGCCATCAAGTGCAAGTTGTAGCCCCAAATATAGAAAGAACCAAACAATGCCGTAGAAAGTGACGTTTGCCCAAGTAGATAAATCAAGCGGACTGAGGTCATAATAATCCCGCACAAAAGGTATTACATTCGCCCCCAATCCTATACTGATTAATACCGCATACATTAACGGAGCTTGAAACCATTTAGTAATAAAGCTGTTACGAATAAGCTGATATATGGAAAAAAGCAATGCAAAGCTGAAAGTACCGTACATTACAAGCGTATTTGAGACCTCTATCCCAGTACCGATAAATGTAATGTAGATAAACAAGCTCAATCCGCAGCCTACAATTCCTCCCAGCAATGAGGCTGGCAAAACATCTCCCCAAAAATTGCGTAGACTGGATGTTTGTCTCCGGAAGAACGCAACAGCATAGCTGGGAAGGCTAGTAGCTAGGAAGCTATAAATGAGTATCGAGGTAGGTAGTAGCGGCACAACGACTCCCATAGCAATGCAGACCAGAACGAACAAAATGGCATGAAACGTTTTGCTCAAAAACAACAAATTCATAAATTTGAGGTTGGCAATTACGTTATTGCCTTCAAAGATGATCTGTGGGACGAGCTGGAAATCGTTTTTAAGTAACACCATATCGGCAACGTCTCTTGCTACTCTTGCACCAGATTCCATTGCTATGCTCAGATTTGACAGCTTGAGAGCTAGGACATCGTTTACTCCGTCGCCAACCATGCCCACAAGGTGTCCCTGTGATTTTAATGTCTGGATGATTGTTAACTTGTCCTCTGGCTTTGCTCTGGCGAATACTGCATATTTGTGCACACTGTCTGCTATTGAGCCATTGTGCTGTGACAGGTCTATCACATCTCCCAATTTCACCCCGACTTCCGACAGTGCTCTGCAGATGGCTTGGCTGCTATCACCGGAAATGATTTTCAGCTGGGTGCCTAGCTCCTGGAAATGTGTCAATGTGTTTGCAATCCCGGGGTTCAGCTCTTCCTTGAGCGAGATGAGCCAAACTTGTTGAGTAGAAAATAATTTACTGAGGGGGTGATCTCGCTTTGTTCTACGCAGTACACCTAGAATTACTCTGTTTCCGGCAGACTCACTTTGGACTACTGCTTCCTGGATTTCTTGTGTTAATGATCTGTCTATATATTCTATGAGAACATTTGGGGCTCCATACACAAACTGCATGTATTCATTCTGTGCAAATTGAAACTGGTTTTTTGCGACTTTTGTGCGAGAGTTGAAAGGCTCTTGAGTGAATTCTATCACTGGGAACTCATCTGGGCTTCTGCTATGCATGTATTCTGCCACAGTTTCAAAAGTCCTGTTGCGACCAAATACTTTATGCGAAAGAAAATTGAACCCTTTTGCCACTTCTGTTTCGGACGTATTCCAGAATCTTGTTGCCACTACTTGCATGTCGCCAGAGGTAATCGTTCCTGTTTTATCAAAGCAAAGAAAATCGAGGTTTGCTAGGGATTCTATGGCAGAACTTCTTTGCACCAGCACACCTATCTGGCTCAGTCGTAGAACCGCTATGCTGAAGGTAAATGTGAAAAGGAAGATGAGCGTTTGGGGGATGATTAACGATACGGCTGTGGTAAGCGGAATTACGGCCTGGGCATTTTCCCACCCCAGATATCGTGCTGAAAAATATGCTCCCAAGCCGGCAATTGCTGCTGCAATAACAAAAAAAATTGTGAGTCTATCTCCGATTGACTGCAGACGGCTTTTTTCTTTGCGAAATTGCTTGCTTTGTACTCCTAGCTGATTCACATAGCTATCCTTGCCCACGCTAGTTATTCTGCAGAGGCACTCCCCTGTGACTACGAAACTCCCACC
>CAZGHV010000217.1:0-1857 GCA_964525705.1 uncultured Candidatus Saccharibacteria bacterium
CAACCATTTCTCCACAGAACGGGCTAACTCGTGTTGCAAGGCAGACACCGATTGTGATCACGTTTGATCAAGAAGTAGACCATGCGTCTGCAGAGGCAAGCCTGGCTATCTCCCCCGCTCTGCAGGGTAATTTCAGTTGGCAGGGTAACACGCTTACATTTACGCCTTCTGGAGGAATGGCCTTTGATACTACATATTCTGTGGAATTACGCCCCGGAGTTGTTTCCATATATGGGTTGGATAGTCGTGAGAGTTTCAGTTCTCAATTCTCCACAATTCCAAACATGACGATTATACCAGGCTTTGGGCCTTCTTCCTTCGATCGCCAAGATTATAGTTTCTCTTGTGGTGTGGCAGCTACAAAAATGCTACTTACTTGGAAAGGCATTTATACTAGCGAATCGGATCTCATTTACAATAAAATGGGGATCGATCTATCTGGATACTATTGTGCAAGCGGTACATGCTACTGGGGCAATCCAAATCGCAGTTATCTAGGTGATCCAAATGGCTCTGGAAATCCAGCAGCCCGCAGTGCATATGGTGTCCACTGGGACCCCGTTATCCGAGTCCTACGAGACAGTTACGGTATCAGCTCTCGGCTGTATCGTGGATGGAGTGTTCAAGGCATGGCACAAGAAATTGCTGCCGGGCACCCAGTACAGATTTGGTGGTGGAATGGCGTGAGTAACTATTACGGCATTGATGGCGCATCCACAGTTAACTGGATAGATAATGTTACTGGTGAAACTGTTACTGCTCTGCAAGGAATGCACAGCATCCTAGTTGTGGGTTTCTTCGGGGAAGCAAGCAACCCCACAAGCTTTATTGTGCTAGATCCTTGGTGGGGTTACAACTATTACTCAGTAAGCAAATTCAGTGGAGCCGGACGTGAGAATCAGTGGCAGTACCTAGGCTATACTGGGCTAGCGATCTATTAAGCTTCCTATTTCTCAACTTTCCTTGTATTATTATTTATGCGACTTGCAGACTTAGATATCAAGGGGTTATTTTTGTTGATTGTAATTGTGCTCATCTCTTGGGGAATGGTCAGAATCATGGCACCATTTCTGGACGTAGTAGTCATTGGTTTGATCATCGTGGAGCTATTCTACCCTTTGTACACCAATTTGCGAGACACTCTGAGAAGCGAGGCTGTAGCCAGCTTTATTACTACAGCTACCGTTTATGTATTCGTCCTCATTCCAGTTTTCATGATTCTAATGCTAGCTACTGGTGAGGTCGTTAACTTGGTGCAGGATTTCACTCAGAGCGAAACTCTTAATTCCCAGCTACTCACGCAACTAGAAACCGACCTCCAGCCAACTATTGCCAAAGTAAACGACTTAATCGGAGATATTCGCCAATTTGGTACTGTTACCGGGACATCACCCACTACAGCAGAGTATGAGCTTTCTATCGCAAATATTATCGAAAGCTTTCTAAATAATATAGTAAACCTCCTCCTTCCCATCACTAGCAGCATTATCTCTGTGACCATCAATGGTTTGTTTTTTCTTTTTATTCTCACTCTCACTTTGGTCTATGCATTCACTACGTATCATAAACTCCCGCAGTTTTTGAGTCGCATATCCCCACTGGATAATCGCCTAGACAAAATGCTACTCACCAAATTTACAGAAACCACACGTGCTGTGATTATCGGGAACTTTCTAGTAGCGATGGCTCAATCTACTGCTGTTATTTTACCAATGATGCTCATGGGAATCGGGGCACCTGTCCTATTATGGCTTACAATGGTCATCCTCTCCTTGGTCCCAGTGGGTGCTGGTTTGGTATTTGTACCTGTGGGAGTTTTGCTCATTATTACCGGCAGGCCAGCAGAAGGAATATTCC
>CAZGHV010000218.1:0-1855 GCA_964525705.1 uncultured Candidatus Saccharibacteria bacterium
GAAGACACGAGACGTAGCAGGAGCTTTTTTTGACCACCTACCGCTCACACCACCTGCACTTCCACGTTGGTGACGGCGATTTTTGCCCGCTGTTGTCTTTTTTCCAGTGATTTCACAAACTCTTGCCATAGCCCTAGGATATTAGCGTAAAAATGATGTTCGTGCAACTTTATATGCAATGAGTAATCTGCTGCAACCACACAAGAACTAGAGAAAAAAAGCACATTCGCAAATATTGACAAATTTACTCCATGAGAAGAAGGCACAGACAAGAATTTGCACATTTTAATCTGCATTATAACTATCTGCTTGCAGATGGAAAGCCTGTGCATACCTGCCATTTAGAGCCAGTAGTTGTGGATGAGTTCCTTCCTCCACAATCTGCCCCTGCTCCATTACTACTATCCTGTCTGCATTACGAACCGTGGAAAACCGATGAGAGATGATAATCACAGTTTTGCCTTTCAACTGACTGTATATTCTACTGAAGATCTTTGACTCAGCCACCGCATCAATTGCAGCTGTAGGCTCGTCAAAAATAACAAAAGGCACATCTCTATAAAAGAATCTAGCTATTGCCAATTTTTGCCATTGCCCGGTACTTGGACGTGTGCCATTTTTATATCTTTCACTCATCACCTCATCATACTTATTTGCGTACATCTCAATAAACTCATCGGCATCTGCCTGTTGCGCTGCCCAGCGTATTCTTTGCATATTTATCTGCGAATCGCCCAGCCCAGCAGCAATATTTTCTGCTGCAGTCATAAATTCGTATCTATTATAATCCTGCCCCAGCATAGATAAGTTCTGTCTCCAATCATCACCATTGATATCCACAAGATCCGTACCATTTACATAAATTGCTCCTTCTGTAGGCAGATAAAAGCGACAAAGCAATTTCACCAATGTAGTCTTCCCAGCACCGTTGTGGCCAACAATTGCCACGCTTTCTCCAGCTCGGATCTTCAGACTAACACCGTTGAGCACATCGCTATCACTCTCTGGGTAACGGAAGTGTAATTCTTCAACGACTATTTCAGGAGCCGAAGAATTCTTTGGCAAATTAACTTTACCCTTTGGGAAATCTGATTTGAGAGCTAGTAGATTTTTTAAATCAGACATTTTTATCACGTATTCATTCAGATCATTTATCTGCACCATGAAGCTATCAAAACCACTATTAAACAACTGTAAGGCGTTCAGCTGAAAAGTTGTTTGCCCAATACTAATCACAGAATTGAGCAACAAATTCAATACATGAAAGTAACCGATGAACACAAACACATTGCTAAACAATCCCATTGCCAAATCCCAAAGATCCCAACTGGATTGTATCGACTTATTCTTTGAGAAATAGGAGAGTTCATGTCGCATAAATATGCCACCCAGCAGCTTAGAAGCCTTTGTAACCTGCAACTCTGGGGTAGCTCTAGGATCTGTCAGCAAATCGTGTGCATTCCAAGCCTTGCGATCATCTTCCGTGCTATCCGAGTAGAGCTTCCAGTTCCGCTGCATATATAGTATTTGCTGATGAAGTACTTCGGAATACCTACCAATAAAACAAGCAAAATCAAAATTATAGGCATAGTGGTCAGAATCACCACCCCGCTTAGAACTAGCGAGATGAAGTTCCCAGCAGTATTAATAAGCCTGATTAAGAAATCGCTCACTCTCCAGAGCTCTTCGTTTGCCCGCTGCAACATATTACCTACCTCCGGCTTCTCCAATGTCATTACCTCGAGCCCCTGAATATAGTTATAGAATTCCTGCCGCCTACGAGTTTTCCCCAAATTTGTGAGGGTCTAGATTACTTTAGGAGCACTTAAGCTTTTAATATACAATCTAGATAATG
>CAZGHV010000219.1:0-1853 GCA_964525705.1 uncultured Candidatus Saccharibacteria bacterium
CTCTAATACAGTGTTTTCTGCTAATTGCAAGCTTATTTCTTGGATAGCAAAATCTGCTTCCGATCGGTAAACTTTTGTGGCTGACCCATTAGTAATCAATACTCTAGCTCTAGGATTTACCTCGCATTTGATAGATAACTGATCCCCTCCCAGTAATCCCCCCGCAGTATGTAAAGTCACAAGGTGGCAACAGCTTTTTCCCTCCGGATAGAAAGGTCTTTGTATTTTTAAGGGAGCAGAAGCAAAAGAACGATCGAGCCAAGTATAACCATCTTGCTCCTTGAATGATAATTTTAAGGTTCCCTTCCAATTAGTTGTCAAGAATTAACTCCGAAACAGTCTGCTATATTGTGTTTCATGTCCGATACTTGCCAATACTAAACCAATATTACAACTCTCTAGTTCATCATCTTGTAAAGCTAAAAGGGAAGGAATGGTTTCTATAATTTCTTCACGAAGATTAAACAAAATTCTTTGTCCTGCAGTCTGCCCGATCGGGATCGATCGAATGCCAGCACTAACTAGATTGCTTGCCCAACAGAACAGAAAACTACTCAGAGCATCAAACAATGTCATTTCCCAATAAAAAGACACCATACCAAAGGCAATGGCATAGTTGCAAGGTTCTAAGGGGATTTCCTGGACATTACCAATATCATTAAATAGCTTAATTAAAGCATTTCCCATCTGCCAACTTTGACAGCGCAATTCTTCTGATTCTCTTTGTGCGGAAAGCCAGTGATTCCAAAATATAATCTTACTAAAATCTCCCATCTCTACACCTTGGAATGTTCTGACTAAAACAGCAGCATCAATTCTAATTGACCCGTACTTTAACTCTTGCCTAAGCCAACGATCGAGGGAATCAGAGTCAAAAATAATCCCTTGATTGGATAGAAATTCAACTCCCTCAGAATAACTATAGGCACCGATCGGTAAGGCAGGACTTGCTAGTTGTAATAAGGATAACAGAGAAGTATCAATGATGATAAGCTCCCATTTCGGGATAGAAAGGCACTAATTCGGTGCTAGTTTTAACTCCCATATTGTCAAGCATTGCCTCAATTACTGGGTCGGGGTGGAAGCGCAGGTAAGAAAAATTGATTTCCAAAGGTACGTGGCGATTGCCTAAATGATAGGCAGCCCTAATTAAATTCTCCTGATTATCAGCAGTTACAGTCACTACTAACTCCAGTTTTGGTACTATCTGTAATATCAAGGACAAATCTGTAATTTGAATGTAGTCGCCATCCCGCAAATAGTTCCCCCTAGGAAATTGCAGATAAATGACTTCATCCTTTTCTCTTTCCCAGGATAAAATAGTTTTATTTCTTTCTTCAGCAGAAACCTTAAAAACTGATTCTATCTTGTAATCTCCTGATTTGGGTAAAACAATTGCTTCAAAAGTAGGCATAATCGGTAAAATATGATACTTTATCATGAATAACAAATTCTAATAATACTAACATATTATCACATTACTTAAATTGTCAATCATGGGCGCTTTGAGACTTGGAATTGCTGGTCCTGTCGGTTCAGGTAAAACTGCATTAGTATACTCACTATGTCGCAGTCTTTCCGATCGGTATAGCATTGCTGTAGTGACAAATGACATTTACACAAAAGAAGATGCTCAGTTCCTTACCCGGGCTGAGGCACTCAGCGCTGATCGTATTGAAGGAGTTGAAACTGGAGGTTGTCCCCACACTGCCATTCGAGATGATGTTTCGATCAATTTGGCTGCCATTTCAATACTAGAAAAAAAATTTAAGGACTTGGATTTAATCATTGTTGAAAGTGGTGGTGACAATTTAGCTGCAACCTTTAGCCCTGAGTTAGTCGATATTACAATT
>CAZGHV010000220.1:0-1840 GCA_964525705.1 uncultured Candidatus Saccharibacteria bacterium
GGCTAGAGATGTACGGTACCTGCTCAGCACAAGGAGCATCAACCGTTTCCGATTTGGGCGGTATCCCAATTGATTACCAGCATCAGGACTTCGTGAAAGCAATTCAGCACTTCACAGGTGAGGGCGTAGATATTGTCTTTGATAGCATTGGTGGCACCCATATCTGGCGTTCCCGTAAGGCTCTGCGTCCTGGCGGGACGGTAGTGGCTTATGGCCTTACTTCCTCACTACATGAGGGGCGATTGGCTTCAGGTCAGCCAGGTCGGCGTAATCGACTTCATGGAATCCCCATTTTCGGGCTGTATATTGTTGGGAGTTGGCTTCTGCCAGACCGGAAACGGGTGATCCCCTACAGTATCCAGTGGCTCAAACGGCTTAGACCGGAACTGTTTCGACAGGATTTGATCGCCCTGTTCGCTCTCCTTCAACAGCAGAAGATTAAGCCACTTATCGCGCAGCGATTTCCGCTTACCAAGGCAAGACAGGCCCACGAGCTGATCGGGAAAGGAGGCGTTATGGGCAAGATTGTGCTCGTTTGCAATGAGGAGATCACCTGAAGCAGGAGCAGCAGAACAATCCTTGCACACCGACGGTATATAGGCTCCTCATTGAGTTCCATCAAGTTACTAGCGGCGGGTGAACCCGACCGTTATGCGGCTTGAATTCTGGTTCAGGGCAGCAAGTTGAAAGTTATCGATAAGACGTCAGGGTTAAGCAAGCTCTGGAACAGTCGTGAGAAAATAAGGAGCTAACCAGTAACGAAAACTCAAGTCAGGCTTTAGATGTATGACCTGCTACGCTCATTCATTCAGCATATTTTCCCAGAGGGTCAAGTTGACGTAACCCTGATTGAACCTCTGCTGGGGTCAAAAAGGGTGCTGAAAGGAGACTATCTGTTTCGGGAAGGTGATATCTGTCCTTGCGTTGGGTTGACAGTGAGCGGTTGCTTGAGAAGCTTTTTTCTCAAAGACGGCAAAGAACTGACATTGTTTTTTCACCCTGAGCACTCTACACTGGGCGATTACGAAAGTCTTCGACGGCAAGTTCCTGCTTACTTTTCCTGTCAGGCGATCGAAGACTCAGAGGTACTTATCCTAAATTCACAAGCAATCGAAATTGTAGAAACTCTGCCAGACGGTCAGAAATTACTGAGACTTGTTGTGGAAGACTTGGCATTTCACTTGCGCGATTGCCTACTTTCCCTTTACAGAGACTTCCCTGAGCAGCGTTACATCAATTTCTTGAAGAACGAACCTAAACTATTGCAGCGGATTCCACAACATTACTTGGCGTCACATTTGGGAATTGAGCCAGAATCCTTAAGTCGATTGAAGCGAAGGGTGTATGAGAAGGGAGCGACTTAACCCAAGTCAATGCATCTGATTTCTTTGCACCGTAAAGTCACTAAGAATACACTTTCGTTGCAGAGGAACACGATGTTACTGGAGCAGAATAAGGTGCTTGTTCTCAAATTCTACGAAGCCTTTGACCAAAAAGATGTTGAGCTAGGGCGAGAATTGATGTCTGCTGATATTGAGGGGCGGGGCATGGGAACAGATACGCTCAAAGGTTATGATGCATTCATGCAGTATGGAAAGATGATGTTTTCTGCATTTCCAGATGGTCGTCATGTTTTGGAGGAAGTCATTGCTGAAGGCGATAAGGTTGTCACTCGTGGAACCTTCAGCGGAACACATCAGGGTGAATTGATGGGTATTTCACCGACAGGCAAGCAAGTCAAGTTTTCAGTGGTTCACATTGATCGGGTTGTAGACGGTAAAATTGTGGAACATTGGGGACAAGGCGACACGTTTACGATGATGCAGCAGTTGGGTGTAGT
>CAZGHV010000221.1:0-1815 GCA_964525705.1 uncultured Candidatus Saccharibacteria bacterium
ACCCGGTTAGTTCTCTCAGGAGACTACTACTTGTGCCTGATTGAGGAGTGCCATCTTAATTATTTTACAACCAAAAAGATTCAGTTATGCAATCATTAAACCTGCCAAAAACCAAAGAAATCAGTTCGATAACAACCAACTCCAATCCTAGTGAATCTTTCGACTCGACCCTTACTCCCACATTAAGCAATACCGAAGAGTTTGCTAATAATCCTTGGGAGCCTTCTTCGCCATTCTCCTCTAACTCAGACTTTTTAACCGGGATAACAAGCTTGTCACTTGAAAACCATGCTCAAGGTCTTCTAGAATCGCCTTTAACAGAGATCTCGGCCACTGGCTTTCAGGTACCAGAACTCACTGCCGAACCTGGATTAGTCTCCTTCCCGCTTTATCTAGGCTCACAAAAATTATTCATAGACGATTTGAAGTTGATTGCAGGCGGTGAATTGCCCGATTTGGCAATAGGGCAACTACAGCTTAGCTCCATTGATACTATTCAGGAGAATGACCTGAAAAGCAACGATATTAAAGATGCTAGAAACCATGAATTAGCCCATAGACAGGTTATCCTTAACCAATATCAAAATGGTCGGTTGATTACAGGAGAACTTGAGAAAGTTCAGCAGCATGAGGAAAAGCAAAACTCTCAAATCTTTAGGAATGCCCCTTCTGCGCTACTGTTAGATGAGATTTTGAAATCGATTACCACTACAAATTCACAGGTACCAATTTATAAGCAGGGAGAAGTTGTCTCAGTTTCAAACAATAGCAGCATCATTCCTCAAACCAATGTTTCTGGTCCACTGATCAATGTCGATGACTTCCGTGCTGATCCTCGGTTTGCGGACATTGATGGTAGTGGCTTTGCTACTGTAATCCTGGATACGGGTATAGATTTAAACCATCCCTTCTTTGGGCCAGATACAAACAGTGATGGTATCGCCGACCGAATTGTCTATCAGTATGATTTTGCTGATGGGGATGGAGATGCTAGTGATGTAGACGGACATGGTTCTAATGTCTCTAGCATTGCTGCTTCTTCTGATAGCATTTATACGGGCATGGCACCGGGAGCAAACATTATTCATTTAAAGGTATTCAAAAATGATGGCAGTGGAAATTTTGCCTATTTAGAGCAAGCATTGCAGTGGGTGGTCAGTAATGCTGCCACCTATAATGTCGCCAGTGTCAATATGTCTTTGGGGGATAATGGCAATTACAATACTTCCCAAAGCCTTTACGGTTTAGGTGATGAACTAGCTGCCTTAGCTGCCATCAACGTTATCGTTACTTCGGCTTCAGGCAATGAGTTCTTCGATTATGGCAGTGTCCAGGGGGTAAGCTATCCTGCGGTAGACCCTAACTCCCTCTCAGTCGGTGCCGTATTTGACGAGAACGTCGGTTCGGTATCTTGGCTTAGCGGGGCCAGCGATTTTTCCACTGCCCCCGATCGCATTGCCAGTTTTTCTCAAAGACACAGCACGCTGACGGACATTTTTGCACCGGGTCCGTTCAGTACAGGCGCAGGGGCCAATGGAGACCTGTCAACGCAGGGAGGGACTAGCCAGGCTTCCCCCCATATTGCCGGTATTGCTGCATTAGCCCAACAGTTGGCAATGCAAAGGATAGGCCGCCAACTCACTCCGGCTGAATTCACCAATCTGCTCACCTCAACTGGTGTCACCATCAACGACGGGGATGACGAAAATGACAATGTAATCAATACGGGTCTCAACTTCAAGCGCGTTGATGTATTAGCACTAGGCGAAGCAATCTGGAGTATGGGGGGTGATCCGCTTCTGCCCACCGTTAGCT
>CAZGHV010000222.1:0-1800 GCA_964525705.1 uncultured Candidatus Saccharibacteria bacterium
GTCTCGTGAACTCCAGTACGCGATAGTCATTTCTCTCAATGTGCTCGTGTTTATATTTTTTCTCCGGAAGATGTACCTTCTGGGGGGTATAAAAGTGATAGCGCAAAGGCTTAGCTTTTCAACTGGGGTATTTCAAGTATTGGGCTGGGTAATTTCTTTCATCTTACTATTGCTTCCGCTAGTATTTGTTCTGCCGTCATCGACAGTAATTACAGGCCACTTTATTTCAAACGATAGCGTAATGCATTCGATTATGGGAGAAGGATTTGAGGTAACTAGGGATTTGCCTATGGCTGCCATCTATAATGAAGGCTACCCACGGGGCATCCACTCAGTTATGAGCATGCTTTCCAGCATAACGTCGCTTGAACCACCTTTCCTGATTCTGCCGTTTACTGCCTTTACCTTCTCTCTTCTGTTTTTTGTTTTTTACAGGATAACTCAAAAGCTAGAAAAAGTTTCCACTATTGTGCGCATTATAATATCGATCATTCCGTTGCTGGCATTTCTACCATTCATTACCATTTATAATCTGTTCATTCCACAGATAGCGGTGATCCCTTTGTTATTGATGGCGATGTATATGGCTTTGAGCAAGGAGTGGTTTACGCAAAATCTTACATTTATTCTTTTTCTGATGATTAGTTTGGCGGTGGCCAATGTCTATGGGATTTTTGCATTATCGATTGTCGTTCTGTGTAGCTTTCTAAGTGTGATTTACTGGATAGTGATTCGTAAACGGCGAGTACAGCTAAGATTAACTAGAAATTTATTGATAATGTCTGTAATTATTGTTGTGATGTCAGTCCCTTCGTTGCTCATTACCTACAATATTATCTCAAATCAGGGCACAAACTCGGGTGGTTACAATGTTCTTGGTTCTCAAGGCAACCTGCCAGAAGGCTATATCTCTCCAGCTCATATATCTGGTCTATGGCCTACTTCCATAGACTATAGACAGCATTTTTCAATTGAGCTTGATAATACAAGTTACTTTATTTTGTTTGTAATATGCTTACAGGTATGGTTTATTGCCAGACTCCAAGGCTGGTATAGGCTGAAAACAATGGCGCTAATTCTGCTGGCGATTGGTATCTCTTCAATGCTATTACTTAAGAATCATTATGTGCAGTTTAAATATTTCTCATTTTTGATTCCGGCTTTCGTATTTGTTTCTTTAATAGGCTTCGTTAGCTTTCTAGTTAAAACAAAAGTAGGTGGAATCTTAGCACCAGTTTTGGTAACTTTGGTAGCTCTGGTCTACGCTTTTACCCCATATGTAAATTACAAAAATATCCCAGTGGTTCATGATTTCCAGCTTCAAGAGATAAAGTATTTGTTTGAGCACTATGCAAAAGAGTCGTCAATGCTTTTCCTCACGAAAGAGGATTGGGTCGCCTATTATAGAAGAGATGACGATGACTATGTGCCATTGACGCAGTATTTAACGACTCCAGACCCAGACCATCCTGTCGATGTGCTTGTGGTTGATAAAGCTTATGATAAAGAAGTCCAGCAGTATCTAGATACGCATTTGGATACTAAGCAGATGATTGATGGTGTTAACCAAGGCTGCATAAAGTCAGATTTCTTAAGATACGATGTTTACATGTTTACTTGTGAAATGTAAAATCAGGAACTTTAATTGATACAAATAACATATGAGAAGAAGAACAACTTTACAGAAAGTTAAAGATTTCGTTGCTTTCCCCATCCGAGCATTTACAATGTTTGAAGATGATAAATGGGGACTTTCTTCACTGAGAACCGAGAGGTTTGACTATGTGGCCAGGGAGGTAG
>CAZGHV010000223.1:0-1794 GCA_964525705.1 uncultured Candidatus Saccharibacteria bacterium
GTACAGTGATCGACGAAAAATTGCCTCCTCAGTACTTTGAACACAAGAATGGTGATACATACGTAATCGAGAAATATGATATTCGCGTTGTGGATCAGAACCAACAAACAGTATTCTTCCTGCGCTTTTTCAATTACTGGCTTGGATATGGGGCAGGTGGGGGAGACCCAAGTGATGTTCTAGAGGAGGTACTGTTCTCTACTGCTAGTGGGGTCAATGTGGGGCTAAGAAAACTGAAAATAAAGCCATTGCCAGAATTGGAGCCGTTTCCATTTCCTTATTCAATAAAGAAAGTCTGGAATGAAAACTTTGATTGGAGAGCGCTGGCTTATGTGTTAAGCGATCCTTTTGGAAATACTGCTGACAAACAATACTTTACTTTTGGTGGATCTAGATATGATAAGGATGATTATTATGCAAACAAAGAGGATCTGGATCGAGACTTTGATATTCTTAAATCGGTAATATCATCGTTGGAGCACTCTTATACTCCGTATGGGAACCCAATGGCTGAATGGTGATAGTCCTATCGAAATCAGCTGAGAAATAGCCACATAAACAGACTGCCCCGACTATGTCGGGGCAGTCTTGCTTCATTTATGCAAGCATAGCTATTATGGCTGTAGGCTCAGTACCCTCTGAGCGGCTCGCTCACCAGAAACTACCGCACCTTTAATGTATGGACCACACAGGTAATCCCCTGCATACGTTATTCGGGTGCCCGTATCTGCTGTCAGTAAATCCCAGAAATTCACAACGTGCCCACTGTAGCCAGCATAGAACTTGGGTAAAGCAGCATCCCAAAATTGCAGATGATGAAGCAATGTACCTTCTGGAAGAGGATAATAACTGGCTATTAGCTGCAGTATTTCTGTGTTTTTCTCTTGTGAATACAGTTTGCTTATCTCGGTGTAAAGGTGTTTCCGTGGATTGATTCCAAAAATGAATCCTAGGGTTGAGTCTTCACCATAGCTACTAAATGCTTCAACTCCAGCATTTTCACTTACTGGAATAAGCGAAATACACTTACCGGGTGTCTCGGGATCTTGGCTACTACAAATCAATCGCATGAACTTGCTATAGCGAATTTTGTCCCACAAAGCATTTTCGTAAGTAGTGGGCTCACTAACTAATCTAGGCAGCTTGTTGGCGGGGACTGTTAATATCACCTGTGATGCAGTGATAGTGCCTGTGCTTGTTTCAGCTGTGACAATCCCAGCACTTCTTGTCAATTTGGTAACCTCTATCCCCATTCTTATGTCCAAATGTATTGCTAGTGCATGTGCAAGCCTGTCAATGCCTCCTTCTCGCAGAGTCCCATGCTGTTGTCCCAATATGTTCTGCAACTATGCGAGTGCATAGTTTGCCGATATATCATTTTCACCTTCTTCGTAGGCAAACGTTGTAGTAATAACAGGGTCCACGATTGTTTTCACCAATTCTTTACTGGCAAGACGAGAAATCAGCTCCGCCAATGACTCAATGTCGGCATGCGCAATCTGCTTGAGATTTGTAGATTGGGTGGCAAATATCCTTTTGAAGAGTATCGGAGCCGCCATTCCTAGCTTGAGCTTGTCTTTTGTGCTGATGCCGGAAAACCGCAAAGCTTGTAGGAAAGAACGGAATTCAAGCTCATGACGTTGACCATCTTTGAGCAAGACAGCAACCGACCCACCATATGGCTCAGTATCAATCCGTTGGTCATGAAGAATTTTAGCTGTATGTGCATATTTTTTTTGGGGTCTTGCCCAGTTTAATTAAGAATTACGTAACATTTTCCGCAAGTCTTCAGCT
>CAZGHV010000224.1:0-1784 GCA_964525705.1 uncultured Candidatus Saccharibacteria bacterium
CTCTGGTACGATAGAAAAGCAGCTTGAGAGTGAAGATACAGTGGTTCGACCTAGTAAGCGAGGAAAAAAAATCGCCCATATTGTTCGTGATGCTGAGATGACGCAGCAGCGGATCTTAGATGCCGCAGAGCAAGAATTTTCACGGCACGGGCTAAACGGGGCGCGCCTGAGCGTCATTGCTGACTTAGCTCAAGTCACAACAGCATCGCTGCACTACTACTTTGAGAATAAAGAAAAATTGTACAAGGCTGTTCTACAACGTCCCGTTGATGAAGTTCAAGCGACTCTTGGGCAATTAAATCTTGATGGTTTATCTGCCGAAGAAGCCCTGAAGCAAATTATTCGGATTGCGATCGCCAATGAAGCTAAAAATCCTCAACGACAGATGCTGTGGTTTCAAGAAGCAAGCCAAAATCAAGGAATTTACTTCAAAGAGTGCAATGTTTTGAACCTACATGAGCCTTTGCTCAAGATTCTAGAACAGGGAATAGCAGAAGGATGTTTTCGTCCGCTCAAACCCTTTCTGGCTCTAACTCACATCTTGAGTGTTTGCCTGTTCTACTTTACAGTCCATGAGAACTGGAAACATCTAACGCCAGATGTTGACCGCCTAAGTTCAGAAATGATTGAGGAACATACCGAAGAGGCGATTACTTTTATCTTGGCAGGTGTAAGGCGATCTCAGGCATGATTCAACCAAATTCTAAATACCAAAGGGCAAGCTTCGGTTCACTGCTCCAACCCAGAAACGAAGCCGCATAACGGCTAAATTGAGCGGCAATAGCTCGCCTCCAACTCAACATCGCAATATCCCAATATTGTCCGCTCCAATGATGTGTTATGCAGCGGCTATTCTGTTTTATTGCGTTGGATGAACATAGCCCAAGTACCGCCATTGGCTGAAACTTTGTTCATATAATCATATGTTAATAAAACTTTTTGCCCATTTTGATCTTTATACTCTGTTAACGGATTACCCCATGGATCATTTACGATAAACCCTTTATCTGTATAACCTGTTAAACAGACAACTACCCCTACAGGAGTCGACGATAGCGCAACTAGTACAGGTCTTGCTGAAGATACTTCTGTCTTTATGTCACTCCATCTTCGACGAGTTTGGAAATCATGCTTAAAACCATATTTTTCTACTACCTTAGCCCGTGCATTCCAATCACGAAAATCACCATATTCCTGTTGCGTCATCGAAATTTCATCTGCCAAATTATCTTCTCCTTTGGGCTTGACTCCATAGTAGGAAAAAATCATTGCTAATGACGTTGAACCACTACTTCCATGTGGATAATACTTATTTTTTCTTTGAGAATAATATGGAACATTGAGAAAAATTTCTTTTATTTGATTATTTTCTTTGTCAGCGTAACCTGGAGGCGTAGAAATAATAGTTGGTGGTGGAGTTGTAGGCAATATTGATGGTGATGAGATTGCACTTGGAAGCGAAGGAGGTTTTGTGACCAGTGGAGGAATAACTGAAGTGATTAATGCTGTAACTATTCCTCCAATCGTTGTAATTACAGCAATCACTACAGCCGTATCTCTTGTCCTTGATGATGTTTCTTTATCGGGTGGTGAATTATCTTTTGAGGATGGCTCTTGCTGATTCATAATTACTTGGTCATTACATTAACTTCTTTGATTACTAAAGCGAGTGACATGTGCTTTAAGTTTACTTATACCCAACTATGTATTCAGTTTCAAATTTGCTGCATAACTATAATTAGGACTCACTTTGAGTCATAAGTAACCACGTAGCTGTGGACTTG
>CAZGHV010000225.1:0-1782 GCA_964525705.1 uncultured Candidatus Saccharibacteria bacterium
GAAAGCCACTATTTATCACAGTACCTTCATCTTCCATAACTTGCTCAACTCTTTTGATCTCAGCACTGTCCTCATCACTACCCACGACAACACGGACGACATCAATCCCCATTACCTGTGCAAATTCAAAATCTCGCACATCATGACCCGGTACACCCACAACTGCTCCAGTGCCCACAGTACCTATTACAAAGTCAGCAACATATACAGGCATTTCTCTATCTGTGAGCGGGTTTATGGCATACAACCCCGTGAAAACGCCAGTTTTTTCTTTTGCAGCAAGCCGTTCCACCTCAGTTTTGGCAGCTGCGGCAGTCACATACTGCTCTACCTCTGCCCTATTTGGCATTATATCCAGCAAAGAGCTTACCTGCTTACCCTCTGGAGCCAAAGCAATAAAAGTTGCCCCAAAGTTTGTATCTGGCCTAGTGGTAAAAACTTCCACCAGCGATTGGGCGTGATCTTTTATTTGATAACGCAAATTTACCCCCTCGCTCTTACCTATCCAATTTATCTGCGCCGATTTTATCGCCTGGGGGAAATCTACCGTTTCTAAACCAGCAATCAGTTTATCCGCATATTCGGGCATTTTAAGCACCCACTGTTTAAGCATTCTTTTCTCCACAGGTTTTTCCCCTCTCTCAGAAATCAAGTTTCCGTCAGCGTCCTTTATCACTTCTTCATTTGCTAGCACAGTTTTCAAGTCTTCACACCACCACACGGGTTCTTCCTTCAGCTCCGCCAATCCGGCTTCCCAGAACTTGAGAAAAATCCACTGGGTCCACTTGTAGTAACCTGGATCTGCCGTTGAGATTTCCCTACTCCAGTCAAAACCAAAACCTAAACTCTTGAGCTGATTTTTGAAAGTTGCAATAGCTTTCTTTGTAGTCTCTCGTGGGTGAATCCCTGTCTTGACAGCATAGTTCTCTGCTGGAAGACCAAATGCATCCCAGCCAATTGGGAACAAGACGTTAAAACCAACCATCCTCTGCCTGCGAGCATAGACATCTGGCATGGTGTAGCGCATGAGATGCCCTATATGCAAGCCTTCTCCAGAAGGATATGGGAACTCTACAAGTATATACTTCTTTGGGAGGGTGAAATCATCACTCGCCTCACAAGGATTTTTTTCATCCCAGGCAGATCTCCAGCGTAGTTCTACTTCCAAATGTGGGTATCTTTTCTTACTCATACCCACGATTATATCCCACTCCTAGCAGATACGCCATAAAGCGATACCGACTATGATTCATCTTGAGCTAAAGAACTTTCAAAAAGATTTATTAGCAAATTGACTAGCCTTCGTGATGCCGATTCTTGATGGAAAAAGATGCCTTTCAGAGCTTTCAGAATCTTCTGTTTACGACTCCGAGGTGAAAGCCCAGAGCAGCCTCTGAGCAAGAGCACCGTATGAGTTAAGACCATATTAAAATCCCCTTCTGTCCAGCTGCCCAATTTCTCTGGGTAACACTCGGCCAGAATAAGTATCAACCTACGCACAAATTTCTCCTCAATTTCGCTTCCTGCAGATGAAAGCTCCCCTGCTAGTTCATCATATTGTTCCAAGAATAATACAACTTCTTCTGGGGTAATATCCTCGTACTGCTTAAGCAAAATGGAGGAAGCTCCGGTGTTCGCTTCTTCTTGAATAGCTTTATAAATATGCATAAAATCTTGATTCTCAATTAATCGCCACCAGTATTGCCCCGACAGCTACCAACCCCACCCCCAATATTCCAGTGGCAGAGATTTTTTCGCTCAAGAGCAGTACAGCAAATATAC
>CAZGHV010000226.1:0-1766 GCA_964525705.1 uncultured Candidatus Saccharibacteria bacterium
TAGTTAATGTTTTAAGCTGGCAGTCTGTCTTGGTAGTGAGTATCTTTGGGGCGCTATTGCTGGTAACAGCTAGTGTACAGGCAACTAGCGGGATATCGGGTGTATATGCAGCAGTTACGAATTTTGTACGGGAAGAGGAGATAATTGCACCGCGGGGACTTTTTTATGATGCCGGCGGTTACCCACTAGTCAGAAACGATTTGATGTGGGAAATATCATTCCCTAAAAATTCTGTGGACGAGCCTGCATTGCAGTCTCTGCCCAGCTTGCTGGCAGGAATTGTGCAAATAGATTATGCTGATTTTCTACTTCGTTGGCAAAGTGCAGAGCAGGATGCGCAAGTAACGCTGATTTCTGGCCTGAGTACAAGCCAGATTATTCAAATATCTTCTGCTCTTACCGATTATGATTACAAAGTCAAAAAAGCTTTGCAAAGGGAATATTTGTATCCAGCAGAGTTTGCTCATGTGATAGGCTTTACCGGGTCGCCCTCCGAAAGTGGGCTTAATCCTATGGAGCAGGTAGGTAAGTACAGGCTGGAAAAGGTCTGGGACGCATTCTTACATGGAATAAATGGCTCTCTGGTGAAGGAAGGCAGTCGGGAAATTTACTATCCCGAAGCTCCTGGTAACAATGTCTTCCTTACTATTGATCTGCAATGGCAGAGATCACTTTACGCATTGATTGCAAATCAGGTAGAGGTAGTTGGAGGCAAGAGTGGAGCCGGAGTAATCCTAGATTCGAATAGCGGGGACATACTGGCAGCAGTCTCCTACCCCAATTATGACCCCAATATGTTTACGCAGGGCATATCCCAGGCAACATATAACGGCTTGTTGTCAGATCCAGACAAGCCACTCGTGGATAAACTTCTGAATAGTCCTTCTGCGCCTGGTTCTAGCTATAAAATATTGACTGCGCTCACCTTGTTGCAGCACGGGACAGTGGATAGAAATACGCATGTTTTTTCTACTGGGTGCATGGAAATATCTGCGGGCTTTCCCTTTTGTGAGTATGGAAAATACTTCTTGGGTGACTTGGACATTATTCGTGCTATCACTAGGTCAAGCAATATATTCTTTTGTGAGAATATGCTTAAACTATATGCACAATCTGGCTTTGAGCCCTTTACAGCTTTGGCGAGCCAATTGGGTATGGGGAAACCTACAGGTTTGAATGTAGACACGGAGTCTGGCGGGTCTTTAGCTTCTCCAGAGCTTAAGGCTGAGAAACTTGGGCAGGATTGGTATTTGGGAGATGTGTGTAACGCAATCATTGGGCAAGGATTTACCGAGGTGACGCCACTGCAGATGGCTGCAATGCTTGCTGCTATTGCAAATGGTGGTGATTACTACCGCCCCAATTTAGTATCAAAAATTGCGGAGCAAGATGGTACTGCTATACAAGTCTTTTCACCAGAAATTCTGCGTCATGTAGAAATATCATCCGAAGCTAGAGAAATAATATTGGCGGGGATGCGTCAAGCTGTTACATCCCCGGAAGGGACTGCATATCGGTTTTTGCAAGGTCTTCCCGGAGACTTCAGAGCCAAGACTGGCTCTGCAGAGAGCTACGAGATGATAAACGGTGTCCCACAGCCTCGGGTGAATGGTTGGGTTGTTGGCCTATTTAATTATAATAACAAAGAATATGCGTTTGCTTTCACTATTACGCATGGTGGTGGGGGCTGGAATGTGACCCAAGTGATGCAAAGATTTGCCACCTGTTTATTTTCTGGATTTAGTTCAAATTGCGCAACTTAAGCC
>CAZGHV010000227.1:0-1743 GCA_964525705.1 uncultured Candidatus Saccharibacteria bacterium
GATCTCGTTGATGCAACTGAGCTGCCCAACACTGCGTGGCAGCGGACGGTTGAAAGCTGCTGGTGCTGAGTTAGAAGCGATCTGTCGCCGCTGCACTTCGACGTTAGACCGCCAACCCCTCTGTCGGGGCGTGATTGGAAGGTTATGGATTGGGTGCGATGTGTTTAAGAAATCGTAAGTTGTTCTTAGAGATTAGCTGCGGAAGGATTGGTGGGGTTTTAACGACAACTTCTCCCTTACTCAACAATAACGGTCATTTTGATGAAATACCTAACCGTTTTCGAGATTCCTCAATTGATACTTATTTAGTTGACTGAGATAAGGTATCTCAGATCTTGCACCAGTCTCAAGAACAAGTATTTCAGACATTTCTGCGATCGCGTTGCCCCGCCCTGAACTGGAAGTTCGGGCTAACCAAGGAAAGTCCCCTGAAGGGGACTGGGAGCCAACGGAGCGGATCTTGAGTCCGTTGCAACGGGACTTCGTTGTGCTAGCCCGCAATTCGTTGCAGGGCGGGTTGTTGTGAGAGGTGCAAGATCTCAGGTATGGGTTAGGTGTGGCAGCAAGGCTTTGGTCAGAAGCATTGGCTGAATCGAGTGAGCGAAAGCATTAACTTCTAATAGGCTACAATTGATGTATCTATGGGAGTTTCGGCTTGCCAACGCAGCAACAGCTAGTAACCGCAGCATTCCTCTGTCAGTTACTTTCTAATCTGTACCAACCAATCCAAGTTTTTCGCTATGATCATAGATTTAAAACGATCTACATGCAGGCTGGAATAAATGATGACATTGCCCTCGTAATTGATGAAGACGGAAGTTGGGAGTTTGTTCTATGATGCCGAACCTATCAGAAATGACAAATACTGAGCTAAAGCGATACATCTCCGAGCATCGAAATGATACTGAGTCATTTCAAGCTGCGATGGAAGTTTTAATGAGCCGTCGGAATCCTGCTAATCGCCATCCCTATCCCTTTGAGCTAGAGAATCCTGAAGTTGAAGTCGAAACTCTGTTGAGAGAAAGGCTTAATCAGACTGAGTAGCGGCGCGGTCTAACAAGTCGCTGCACCGGAACGCCGCAAACTAGTCGGTTGAGTTGCAAAGGTTATCTGCATCCGGTGAGCTTGGTCGTTAGGAATCACAAAGCTGAAGAGTGTTCAAGCTCTTCTCGTAGTGTCACTTTGGCTTGAAGTTCTTAGTGTGGTATCATAAAGTTTGAAGTCTTGGGGTTGTCTTAACCAGGTCATGGCAACGAACGGGTGGGCGATCGCTCCCGATGCTCCAAAACTGATCTACTGCCGCTAAACTCCAGGGTATTATTTGGCATAGTAAGTGAAGATTATGACAACTACACAGAGGGAATCAGCCAGAGTATACGCCGATCCAAATGTTGGGCATATCTCTTTGGGCGGGCCTGTCAGAAACATTCTTTTTTGGGTGGTATCTTTACCTATCTTTATTTTTGCCGTTGGACAATCAACTATAGAAGATCCTGAAAACTTGCAAAGTAGATTTCCCTGGCTAACCTCTGCTGCGATATTTAGTGTTTTGTGGTTCAAGGCAGTGAGTGGTGTAAGGGTGGCCGCAGAGTGGGAGAAAGGAGTTATCCTGACTTTAGGTAAATTCTCAGAAGTTCGCGGTTCTGGAATGTTTTACGCGCTTCCTTTTATTGAAAGTGTTCAGTTTGTTGATACCCGTGTTCAGGTAATTAACATTCACAAACAGAGAGCCATCACTCGTGA
>CAZGHV010000228.1:0-1705 GCA_964525705.1 uncultured Candidatus Saccharibacteria bacterium
GTGCGGGATTGATGATCTAGAATTAAGGCATCGCATACCACTTTGCATTTTGCGTTTTCTGCCTCTGGTAGAACCTTAACTAATCCTCGGTAACTTGTACGCCCTCCATTTTTGCATATAGATTTGCTGGAGATGAGGCTAGATGTATTTTTGCCGAAATGAATCATCTTTGCTCCTGTGTCTTGAGTTTGCGATCCATCTGCAAGTGCAATAGAAAGCACCTCGCCATGGGAATTATCTCCGCGTAGAATTACACTAGGATATTTCATGGTCACCTGTGATCCCAAATTGCAGTCTACCCAAGAAACTTTTGCATCGTTATGAGCAATGGCACGTTTGGTCACCAGATTATAAACATTTTGTGACCAGTTTTGAATTGTGGTGTAGCGAATATTGGAGCCGGGTAGAGCTATAAGCTCAACTACAGCAGCATGCAGGGAATGGGTACTGTACGTCGGTGCTGTGCAACCTTCCACATAGTGCACGCTGCTACCTTCTGCAGCCACAATCAGTGTGCGTTCAAATTGCCCCATGTTTTTTGCTTGAATGAAAAAATATGCTTGTAAAGGTATATCCACTTTAACTCCTGGGGGAACGAATATAAAACTGCCTCCACTCCAGACGGCAGTGTTCAAAGCTGCAAACTTATTGTCTCTGTATGGTATTACTTTCCCGAAATATTGCTGAAAAATTTCGGGATATTTTTTGAGAGCTGAATCTGTATCCATGAATATCACTCCTAGTTGTGCCCATTTCGTTTTCAATTTTTCGTATATAACCTCAGATTCATATTGAGTGGCTACTCCCGCCAAAAAACGTCTTTCTGCTTGTGGTATACCTAGTCGTGTGAATGTGTCCTTAATTTCTGTTGGAACCTGCTCCCAACTATGTGCTAGATTTGCTGTAGGACGGAGATAAAACTGAATTTTCTGCCAGTCCAACTGGGTGAGGTCTGCACCCCATGTAGGTAACGCCCTGGAAAAGAAGTGTTCCAGAGCATCCAGCCGAATTTGTAACATCCATGCTGGTTCTGATTTGAGAGTAGAGATCGCAGTTACGACATCTGCATTGAGCCCTTTCTTTGATAATACTCTGGTTGCTTTATCTCTAGTCATGAGCTTTGGTTTTGACTATTTTTCCTGCGTGCATGGTGTGGATATAGTCTGGGGGTATCAATGAAAGCACCTTATCGTAATGGGTAATGATAATGAGTGCCATATGCTTTCTTTGATTTAAAAGCCCGTTAACTATTTCCTCAAGTCCTTTCTTATCAAGCCCCGAGTCTGTTTCATCCAAAATCGCATAGCGAGGATTTAATATGGAAAGCTGCAGTATCTCGGTCCGTTTTTTTTCTCCGCCAGAAAAGCCTTCGTTTAAATTCCGGTCGAGTAGTGCCATGGGATAACCAATTTCTGCAGCCTTTTTCTCCAGTAATTTTCTGAACTTAAAAACGGGCTCTGGCTTTGCCTGTCTGCGATTATAGGCTATGTGCAGAAAGTGCCCCAAATTAACTCCTGGAATCTCAAGCGGATACTGAAATGCATGAAAAACTCCGGCAAGTGAGCGTAAATCTGGGGGCAGCTTCAGAAGGTCAAGGCTGTCACTGGAGGTCGTACCTAGCTGAGAAAGAATATGCTCCGGTAAAGTTTCATTCTTGATCGTAATTTCTCCAGACACCTGCAAATCGGGATCCCCGCTCAATGCT
>CAZGHV010000229.1:0-1691 GCA_964525705.1 uncultured Candidatus Saccharibacteria bacterium
ACCTGTGGTAATCGATAGCGCACTTTTTTTGACTGTTAAAAATCCCGATCTTGCGATTACCAAAGTTCAAAATTATCAGTTTGCGACCTCTCAATATGTTCAGTCTGCCTTACGAGATGTAGTCGGTTCATTAACTTTAGACGAGCTGCTATCAGAGCGAGAGAAGGTTCAGGAGCAGATTGCAGGAATTGTTGGAGAAAAAGTTCGGTACTGGGGGTTGGGTATAGACTCAGTTCAACTTCAAGACTTTGATTTACCCGAAGAACTCAAGAAAGTAATGTCTCGGCAGGCATCGGCTGAACGGGAAAAGCGAGCAACAATTACTAAAGCTGAAGGAGATCGGTTAGCGGCTCAAAACTTGGCCGAAGCCGCTGAATTGATGGAGAAAAATCCTATTGCTCTGGAACTAAGAACTCTACAAACAATAGACGGCTTGGCTGGCAGTCCCTCCAACACAGTAGTCTTATTTCCAATGGAGTTGGGTAACGCTGTAAAATTTATCAAAAAGACAATTGAAGAGGATCGAAGCTAGCAGAAGGCAGCGCAAATTCAGCGATCGTAGGGTGGGCAAGATGCCCGCGCAGGCTAGAATTTACGCTTAGGAGCTTCGATCGAGGAGCTAGCAGCGACTATTCCGCTTGCGTGAAGTCATCTGTGCCTAACACTGCGTTGGTGTGGACGGAACAGAGGCTATTGGTGGGAGTTCAAGAGTATTTGCCGCCGCAGAACTTCGACGTTAGCTTGCTTGGGCTGCCGGTTGAGACAGAGTATTTAACCTCATTGATTTTTCAGTAAACTAGAGATCAGTTTCTAATCTACCTGATGGAGGGATAAAACTAAATGGTACAAACACCATCTAAAACGCTGACCTTGAGTGAGTTTTTGCAACTGCCAGAAACGAAACCTGCCAGTGAATATATTGACGGTCAAATTATTCAGAAACCAATGCCTCAAGGGAAACACAGTGCTATCCAAGGGGAACTCGCACCTGCGATTAATGGAGTCGTTAAGTCCAAGCGCATTGCTCGTGCATTTCCTAAGCTACGTAGTACCTTTGGTGGTCGTTCAACTGTTCCTGACCTTGCAGTATTTCTTTGGAACCGAATTCCCCGTGATGCGAATGGGGAAGTTGCCCACACGTTTCCTACTGCGCCAGATTGGACAATTGAAATCTTGTCTCCTGACCAAAGCCAAACAAAAGTAATAAAGAATATCCTTCACTGTCTACAGCATGGAACCCAAATGGGTTGGTTGATCGATCCAGATGAACAAACCGTGTTTGTCTATCGTCCAAAGCAAGAACCTGAAGTGTGGGATGAGCCAGATGAAGTTATTCCTGTACCATCGTTTGCAAGTGAGCTACAGCTTACAATCAAGGATCTGTTTGCTTGGTTATTGGAGTAAAGTTTGAGTAGTTGCCAGCCAGCTAACATCTCGTTGGTGCGGACAGAACCTGGGTGGGCGAGCTTCTGAAGTGGATAGCCTAACGAGGTCGTTGCAGCGGACGGGTAGGAGATCGCTCGTGGTGAGTCAAACTTGATCTGCCGCCGCTGAACTCCAGACCGTTAGATTTCATAAATTGCAATTCTCAAATTTAGTAAGTAGGAGTCTGAAGTCATGACAGATGCTATCGACAATAAAGAGCAATGGGAGGAATCACTGCTATCTAGCTTCTTCAATATGGTTCGAGC
>CAZGHV010000230.1:0-1654 GCA_964525705.1 uncultured Candidatus Saccharibacteria bacterium
CTGTAACCCAGATTAAGAATCTTAAGCGGGTTCTTCTACGTGTGGCAAGTTTGGCTGCAATGAGGCAGGCTTTTTGTGTGATAAATATTTACGAATTAAACGAACAAACCTTGATAGCGGGATTGACCATCAATAGTGCCTGGAATAATTTGTCGAAAGTTCTTAATTACCATGGAATTCCGCAAGAAGTACATACTGGCATTTTGATCAACATGCAAGCAATGGCAGGTAGATTCCCTAAACTTTTAGCTCCCCACCTTTCTATGGAGTTAATGCTAGAAAAAGGTGGTGAGAATTTACTGTATGCAAGTGCTAGCCATTTTTTACCTGCTTTGATAAACATACTCAATGCATTACATATGGAAGCTTTTCCTCCACTATGGGTAACAGCTGCAATCAGTTCTTCTAGTGTAAGACAAAACTATTTAATTGCTCTCACACAGCTAAGTGAATGGGAATGGTTGGCGAAAAATAACAACGAGCTACCATACAATCTAGTAGAAACTTTGGTCGGAGTCATCTGTCGTTGGTGGGGGAATGATACAGAAATGATGACTGCGCTGGAAAGCATGCTTCCTACTTATGAGCAGATTGTTGGTCCTATAAAAATAGAAAATCTGCATCCAGAAGCTCAAGAGGCAATGAAAAAAATAAGAACCATGCCTACTGAACCATAGACTTATTGCCCAACACTGCGTTGTACTTAATGTGCCTCTTTGAGGTTTGCTTATCCTACCCCGACGTAACCAGGTGTATCTCGACCCGGTAACTCCTCCTCTGCCATTTCGGTCTCTGTAGTAGGTACCATCTCATCCAGCCGACCGCCGAGATCCCCAATGCTGGAAAGAAGGACTTCCACAATCTCTGCTATTCTCTGCTGCTCTTCTGGAGCAAATTCAGAGCCGGTTTCTTCGGCATACCTACTCACAGCAGTAGCAACGTCCTCCATTGCCAATCTGCGTAAATCTGTATCGGCAATACACTTGCCAATGAAATCTTTGAGCTTTTGAGACATATTTTGATGATAATATATAAGCTCATGTATACTATCTCACAATCTGTTGTAAAAAACAAAGCCCTTGAATAGCAAACTGTGCTTTAATGTATGGTTGACGAATACAGCTCAAGAATTACGAAGACTGTGTTAAATAAAACACCTTGGAATACATATTGGCACGGCATTGTGCTTAACTATGAAGTAGGCTTGTGGGCAAATGATCTGGAAGCTGGGCAATATTTACATGTTCATGTGCAGATGATGTTTGAGGATCAAAAGTCTCATCAACCTGCTTATCCTGTTGGTCTGTATGTAGGGGAATACTAAACACAAAAATACTACCCTTCCCCACTTCGCTTCGAATAAATAAGCTCCCACCCATGATGCGGATGAGATCAAAAGTTACATAAAGCCCGAGACCGGTGCCTCCTGGGCGGATTATCTTGGGGCTATTTTTTTGCTCTGAGCCTAGATGCTGCTTTGCCCGAAAGAACTTCTTGCCCAAATGCTGCAGATCTTCTGGACTAATCCCAATCCCAGTATCCCGTACACCTACCCAGCCATAGCCCTCTGCCTCCCAAGCAGCAATCTCTACTGTCCCTCCCTCAAGCGTGTACTTAATTGCGTTACTGAGCAAGTTATCCATCACTTCTTGGA
>CAZGHV010000231.1:0-1641 GCA_964525705.1 uncultured Candidatus Saccharibacteria bacterium
CATCAATACCATATGTTCTACTCAAAATGCTGAGTTTTATATCTAGATGCAGCTCTCCCATTCCAGAAATAATTGTTTGGGCGGTTTCTTCGTCTGTCTTGACCTTAAAAGTGGGGTCTTCTGAAACCAGTTTCCCCAGTGCGACGCCTAGTTTGTCCTGATCAGACTTCGTCTTGGGCTCAATTGCAAACGATACCACAGGTTCTGGGAAGACAATACTTTCAAGCAAAATCGGGTTATTCTCTGCACAAATAGTGTGTCCAGTGCGGGTATCCTTGAGACCTACTATCGCTGCAATATCTCCAGCCCGTACCTCGGGGATGTCTTCTCGGAAATCAGCATGCATCATCAATATCCTCCCGACTCTCTCCTTTGAACCTGTGCTGGCATTTAAGACATAACTGCCTGCTGCTAGCTTACCAGAGTAGACACGGAAGAATGCTAGAGTACCCACATGCGGGTCAACAGAAATCTTAAATACCAACCCACTAAACGATTCATTTTCATTTAGCTTTCTAGTAATTAGTTCATCAGTTTTGGGGTCAACTCCTGGAACCTCATCCACAAAAGTCTTCTCTTCCCCAGATTGCTTATCATCGTAGGTGAAAATTTTATCCTCTGGAGATGGCAAGTATAAACAAACCGCATCCAGCATCTGATGCACACCGCGATTACGTAATGAAGCCCCGGCGATCACAGGGAACAATTTGTTTGCAATTACTGCTTTACGTAGAGCAGCATTAATCTCGTCCACCGATATATCTTCTCCACCCAAAAACTTCTCGGCGATAGCATCATCTGCATCTGCCAAAGCTTCAATCATTTTACCTCTGTACTCCTCCGCTTGAGATTTCAGGTCTGCAGGGATCTCTGTATGCTCCATCTCCAGGCCTTTGTCATCTTTATACACATGTGCCTTCATTGTTACCAAATCCACTACTCCATTAAAATCATGTTCCTTCCCAATAGGTATCTGAATAGCAACGGCTTTATCGTTAAGCTGATTCAGAATAGTTTGGTATGACATAAAGAAATCACCCCCAATACCATCTAGCTTATTGATGTAACAAACACGTGGCACATTGTATTTCTCTGCCTGTAGCCAGACTGTAGACGTCTGTGGCTCTACGCCCACCTTGCCATCAAACACTACTACCGCGCCATCCAATACACGCAACGATCTTTCCACTTCCGCAGTGAAATCAACATGCCCTGGTGTATCGATCAAGTTCAAACGATATTTTTTACCATCGACATCCCAAAAGGCTGTAGTTGCAGCAGATTGAATAGTTATTCCCCGCTCCCGCTCCTGATCCATGAAATCCATGGTCGCCTCCCCCTCGTGCACCTCGCCCACTTTATGTTTGCGACCTGTGAAAAACAGGATACGTTCAGAGGTAGTGGTTTTACCAGCGTCTATATGAGCAATAATCCCAATATTTCTATAGTAACGGAGATCCTTTACTGTGTTGTAGTCAACGGTAGCCATGGATGAATAATAGTAAACTTTATAAATATCGCATATGGGCGACAAGCAGGATTATACATGAAAACGCCAAGTTTGTAATCTAGCAATTTTTTATTTTAGGGTCTAGATTACTTTAGGAGCACTTAAGCTTTTAATATACAATCTAGATAATG
>CAZGHV010000232.1:0-1601 GCA_964525705.1 uncultured Candidatus Saccharibacteria bacterium
GTATGGTTTTTATGGCCGTGAGCTGATATTGGAGGCCTCGGGGATAAGCCCTATCCCAGTTACAGGGAAATTGGATAAAGTTACATGGGTGGACAAAGCGGCAAATACTGTGCGAGTAACAGACTATAAAACAATGTCCCACAAGTCGGAGAATGAAATAAAGGGGGTAACCAAAGGCTCAAATGGGAGTATATATCGTCAATTGCTTTTTTATAAGTTACTCGGAGAGCTGGATGATCGATTTCGCCCTGCTCCTGGGTTGCCAAAATATAAAATTGTGGAAGCAGAGGTAGATTTCATTAAGCCAAATGATCGTGGTGCTTTTCGCAAGGAGGTGATTGTCCTGCCCGATGAGGATGTAGATACTTTGCGATCTTTGCTGATTGATGTGATGAAGAGGATACGCAACCTAGAGTTTGGTGGAAGTGAAGCTTTTCCACTCTGTGGTAAATGCGAATATTGTCAGATGGACATGTGATTGCTATTCGGTGGTATTTCGGCGCAAATACCAAGTGGCTCCACCTCCCATTATCAATCCGATTCCAGTACCTACTGCCAGCCCTGTCACAAACGTTGTTGTCTGCTCATTTGCGGCTTCTGGATCGGATGTGTTTGTACCTTCTGGCTCTGTAGGATTTTGATTTTCTGCTCCAGGTAAGGTTGAAGGGTCAACACCTGCGGGTAATTGGTCTAGTGGGATTTCCCCGCTACTGCTGCTCTGAGCAGCTATAACATGCGGAAATGCAAGAAACCCTAGTACTATCATGAACAACAATATTTGTCTTCCAATTAATTTCATTTGGCGAATTGTTAATAATCTACTAAAATACTAGCAAAAGTGATTTGATTCGTAAATATGTATTGTTTATTTACAGATGGTGGGGCACGTGGTAACCCTGGCCCTGCAGCAGCAGGATATCTGCTCTATAATCAAGGCCGAGAGTTGATAGAAAGTGGTAGTAAATATCTGGGGGTGGCGACAAACAACCTGGCTGAGTATAGTGCACTCATCCTGGGGTTGGAGTTGGCAAAGGTTCACAATGTTAAACAACTGGAATGTAATTTGGACAGCGAACTGGTTGTGAAACAAATGAGGGGAGAGTATAAGGTAAAAAACCCAGATCTGAAGCTTTTGATGGCAAAAGCTGCTGCGATATCAAAAGAGATCGGTTATGTTACATACAAACATATCCCACGTGCACAGAACGCAGAAGCAGATGGACTTGTGAATCAATGCTTGGATCTTGAGGCAGTATGAGGCTAATCCCCATGAGGTGCAGCCGTCTATAAACCATAATAAGCCAGCTTGAAGAAGTAGGTTATCTTGGAGATTAATAAGTCGCAATTATCTAAACCTCACGACTTTGGTCAGATATTACGTCTATCCAGCTACGGAGGCTAAATACGTCGCCGCGAATTAAACCTGACAGCAAATTTTTTAGTATTGTTTCAAACTGGTCTTGGCCTGAAGCAAATAGGTCTGATAAAGCATAGTCATCGATTCTAGACAGCATTCTTTCCACTGCCGTAAAGATGAGATTGTTAAATGCAAAATCATCATTGATATTAACCTTATCAATGACGGATCTCTTATTTTTTTT
>CAZGHV010000233.1:0-1589 GCA_964525705.1 uncultured Candidatus Saccharibacteria bacterium
GATGTGGTTGGGTGCAGATGCCAATATTCTTCATGATTTGACCAATACCCTAAGACACGTTCTGCCTCATCAGCTTCAAGTTTCTAGGGAACGGCTGGCGCAACTGCAGACTTGTCAGGAACAGATTGAGACGATCGAACGCTACCTTGCAACCTCTGCCTCGCCAGAGACCTATGAAAAACTATCGCAACAGGTAAGACAAACCCAAGCAGATGTTGTTCACTTAAAGGCGGATCGCGAGCACAGTCATCGGTTACTAGAGCAGATGGAACAAACCATCGCTCGCACAAAGCAGGAATTAGTGGACTATAGCAATACAGCGATCGCCCGTAAAGATGATGAACATTTGCTCAACGAGATTGATAAAGTGCAAGAAACCCTAAAACTATTCCAGGATAAGCTTAAACTGCGTAAACTGAATCAGCTTGAGAGCCTGGTAACTGAATGTTTCCTCTATTTATTGTGTAAATCTAATCTAGTACAGCGAGTCGAGATCGATACAGATACTTTTGGGCTTTCATTATTTGACCCAGAAGGACTACCTGTTCCCAAACATCGACTTTCAGCAGGTGAAAAGCAGCTTCTGGCGATCGCGCTTCTATGGGGATTAGCCCGTGCCGCTGGACGGCGACTGCCTGTAGCAATTGATACTCCCCTAGGTCGCCTCGATTCGGAACATCGCAACAACCTAGTTGATCGCTACTTTCCCCAAGCCAGTCACCAGGTACTGTTGCTCTCAACCGATACTGAGATTGGCAAAACAGAAGTGGACCGGCTGAGGGAGCATGGGGTGATCGCTCGTGAATACTTGCTTAAGTACGATCGCACCAAGCATCAAACCCAAGTAAAATCAGGTTACTTCTGGTAGAGTCTATGGAACCCCCTGTCGAACGAGTCCGTATTTCTCAATCTGCAAAGGATCAACTGATCAAGCTGAAGCGCGTTACCAAGATTGATCAGTGGAATATTCTTTGCCGCTGGGCTTTGTGCTGCTCTCTAGCAGAACCTACTCCACCATCGCCTATCGCAATCCCTACTGATAGCAATGTGGAGATGACTTGGCAGGTGTTTGGAGGCGAAATAGCTGATGTACTTGTCATTGCTCTTAGGCAACGTTGTCATTTAAACAAACTAGACACATCCCAAGAAAACTTGGCTCTTCAGTTTCGACTACATCTTCACAGAGGTATCGGATATTTATCTGCTGACATAGGCTTAAAATCCATAGCAGACTTAATCATGCCCACAAGTAATCCTGGCTATCATTCTAACCATAAAAAATAATCATAACACTTACTGCTGGAGCTAATCAATGCTTGGGAGTCAATTACAATAATGTCTAAACCACCCAAAAAAGAAATACAAGTTTTTACCGACTCAATAGATGGAGTTTTTGGTCGTTTTAAGACAACTGAAAGCTATGAAGTAAACTATTTTCTTTGTTGTCTAAACATCAAAGACATTGATAAGTTGTCTACTGCTGCCTCATCCTCTGCACTAGAATTTTCAAAAATTGGCTTTGAAGATATGGTGCAACGAGACGTTGATTATGAGAGAGTTGACGAGAAAATTATCAAAGAGTATTTAGC
>CAZGHV010000234.1:0-1554 GCA_964525705.1 uncultured Candidatus Saccharibacteria bacterium
TTCCTCTGTCAAGCTTGCCAGTTGATGCACTTCATTTTTGAATTGGCGAAGAACTCAATCAAAAAGCAAACCAACTGGCCCATTACTTAAAGGCATTAGGAGTTCAACCAGAAGTTTTTGTCGGTGTTTGTGTTGAACGTTCTCTAGAACTGGTTATTGCTCTATTGGGAATCTTAAAGGCAGGGGGAGCCTATGTTCCCCTTGACCCGACCTATCCTCAGGAACGTTTGGGATTCATTGTTGAAGATACCCAACTTCCAATTCTATTAATTCAAGAAAAATTGCTCGATTCGCTTCCTGAGCACCAAGCCCATACTGTTTGCATAGATAGTGATGGGTCTGCGATCGCTCAGCAACCTGCACATAACCCAGTCACTAACGTCCAACCTGAAAACCTTGCCTATGTAATCTATACTTCTGGATCGACAGGCAAACCCAAGGGCGTCGCTATTGAACACCGCAACACCATAGCTTTTATCGAATGGGCCAGAGCATTCTTTACCACTGAACAGTTAAAGGGTGTCCTGGCTTCAACATCCATTTGCTTTGATTTGTCTGTCTTTGAATTATTCGTCACGTTAAGTTGTGGTGGCAAGGTTATTTTAGCTAAAAATGCCTTGCAACTTCCTTCCTTGCCAGCCGCAGCGGAAGTCACTTTGATCAACACTGTCCCCTCCGCGATCGCCGCCTTACATCAAACCAATGGCATTCCCACTTCTGTACAAGTCATTAATTTAGCAGGAGAGCCATTACAAAACTCCCTGGTTCAACAACTGTATCAAATGAATCATATTCAACAGGTTTATAACCTGTATGGCCCCTCGGAAGATACCACTTACTCTACCGTAGCTTTAATTTCTAGGGGAGCCAGCGAGATTCCCTCTATTGGTCGGCCTATTGCTAACACCCAGGTCTACTTGCTCAACTCACAATTTGAACCAGTTCCTGATGGAGTAGAAGGTGAAATCTACATTAGTGGAGCTGGACTCGCCCGTGGATATCTTAATCGCCCTGATTTAACCGCCGAGAAATTTATACCGAATCCTTTTGATGAAGGCGGTACGAGACTGTACAAGACTGGAGATCTGGCACTTTTCTTACCCAATGGTAACTTGAAGTTTCTTGGCCGTATCGACCATCAGGTTAAGATTCGAGGCTACCGAATTGAATTAGGTGAAATCGAAGCGGCTCTATTACAGCATCCCCTAGCCAAGCAAGTTGTTGTTCTGGCACGGGAAGTTAGGCCCAACGATCAGCAGTTAATTGCCTATGTAGTTCCCAAACAGCTATCTCTACCATTTGAACATTCCACCATTGTGTCAGCTCTTAAAGAATTTTTGAAACAGAAGTTACCTGAATTTATGGTACCTTCAGCCTTTGTCCTGCTTGAAGAATTGCCACTGATGCTCAATGGCAAGATCAACCGGAAGGCGTTGCCGCTGCCACAGACAACTTCTGAGCAGAAACACAGCTACGTGGCACCGCGAAGCCCGGTGGAAATTGAGTTATCCAGAATTTGGCATGAAATACTTGGTAGAGATTGCATTAGTATTC
>CAZGHV010000235.1:0-1549 GCA_964525705.1 uncultured Candidatus Saccharibacteria bacterium
AATAGCCCCGGTAATTGGGGTGAAAATAACGGCCATCACCGATTGGGTTTTAGGGATGTCGATTCTGTTCATCTGCCGTTCCTCCCATTCAAAATTTGGATGAGTGGACTATCGTAGGGTAGACCAATGACTGTTGCCAGGCCAAAATCAATCAGCCAGGAATAGCGGCCCGCCTCGTCGCTATCATCCGTGTACATGGCTACAACTTTGCCTCTTGTGCCCACCGAAATGACCAGACCGGTTTCCTTAGTCCGGGCGGGTCGGGTGAGTTCTACGGCGATGTATTTGCCGTTCATTTCTCACCTCCCAAGTGGCGCTCGACTTCAGCCAGCCAGCGGGTCAGGTCTATTCGGTTGTCAATCAACGAGGACTGTTGACTGTTAGCGGCCTGCCCATTGCGGATGATAGGGTTTTGGGGTAAGTTCGGTGTAGACATTGCACTAACTCTCCTTTACTGTAATGATTTAAGGCACTGCCCGGACGGCGTCTTGTTTTAATGGGGACGCTGAGCAGCTTTAGATTCTTTGGATTGACTCTGCTTCCGGCGTTGGGCTTCACGCCTGAGAATCTGCCGTATAATGTAGGATACTGAGCGGTCATCCTGCTTGGCCCACTGTTCTAAGAGTGTTTTTTGCTCAGCCGTACCGACAAAGCATATCGTAGCAGAGTTTAACATTGACCTAGCTCCTGTGTAAAATATATACAATATGTATATTAAATACACACAGATATTATCATAAAACATATTAACTGTCAATACCCATAATTAGACTTTTAACCTCTTGCGCTTTATGTTAAAATGGGGTTATGAGTGATGAACTAAGGGCTTGGATTTCTGAAGAATTAGAACGCCGTCGCTGGTCACATCGGGAGTTAGCCAGACAAAGCGACCTGTCTCATTCACTTGTTTCAAAGACGTTATCAGGTAAGATGAGTGTCAGTATTACCTTTTGTTACAAAGTCGCCCAAGCTCTTGCAGAATCTCCTGAAAAGCTGCTCAGGCTGGCCGGTATTCTGCCCCCGACCTCGGAAGATGCTACCTTGCAAGAATTGATAGATCTTGCCCGAAATCTACCGCCAGATCAACGTAAAGAGGCACTGCGCTATCTGCGCTTTTTGTATCAAAGGGAAAAAGAGGGGGAATAGAATCATGTTTCGAGGATACCTTTATGTGAACTTCACTAAACTCCGTCGCTACATGCTTATTCTAGAAAAGTAATCTCTTGCCACCGTCACAACCCATCTAAACCACTCAAGAAGATGCATTGCTAGATTAGCAAATTGCAGTAATAAAACTACCTGTAGATTCTTCTGATACTGTGGCGACCACCCAGCAAATACAACCACGTAATCCTGGGGTTTGACCGACTAGGTTTGGTCCTTAAAGAAAATGTTAGACGTGTATACATTCGCAACAAGGCTGGCAATCGTGTGTGGTTCAACTGCCTCGTTGTCTCCTGCCTGGAGGTTGAAAATCGATGCAATTGAGCCGCCCAGGAGCGATCCTGTCAGGGAAAAGCAGTTCAATTCTGGTTTTATGTCAAAAAAT
>CAZGHV010000236.1:0-1539 GCA_964525705.1 uncultured Candidatus Saccharibacteria bacterium
CTGTAGCTCCGAGAAGAGCTGCTAATGGTCCAGAAATAAGCAACGCACCTAATCCAACGATAGTCACCGGTGTTGCGGCAGCCATAAATGCAGCTAATCCTCCGAGAAGTCCACCGGCAGCAGCTCCTGCCACTGCACCGTCTGTGGTGTCTTGTTTGATTTGATGGACATTTTCTCCAGACTCATTGACATCTTTAGCAATCACCGAGATGTCTTTGGTAAAGCCTGCACTGTGTAACTCCCCTACTGCTTCTCCAGCATGTTTACTATCGGTAAATAGAGCTGCAACTAAATGATTCATAGTCCCTCCAGAATAAATTATAAGTGTCCCTGATCCGGCATTAGAGCCAAGATCAAGGACTAATCACTACTCTACCTACCCTGATTAAGGTAAGGATGAGAAATTTCGTAATAGTAATGTAAGAAGTACCAAGAGTGTTGGCGAAAGTATGATTGAAAGATTTGCAGTTCTGTGTCAAGATGGCGGCATATGAAAGTTTCCTACAACCCCTCCTTCATGTTTCAAAAAAATGGAATCAAACATGGAATATCGCCTGAAATAGAAGAAAAATGGCAGCAGCATGTCACAGATTCTATTGCGCGAGTGAACACCAATATTCAGTCTCAAGAATACGGCTTTATAGAGGTACTACAAGATAAGAGTGGTATACAACACATCAATCAAACATTTTCTAGTCTTCGATGGGCTAAAACATTGGTGGTGATTGGTATTGGTGGATCTGACTTGGGAGCTCGTGCTGTGCTTGAAGCGCTCAGAGCAGAACATGCGCCGATGGATGTGATTTTTCATGGAGACTCAACTGACCCAGTTGCCATCTCGCGATTGCTCCAGGTCATTGACATAGAAGACACTGTATTTTGTATTATTTCCAAGTCTGGTGAAACTATTGAGACCATTTCTCAATATGTCTTTTTGAAAGATGTGGTAAAAAAGCAAACTGAAGATTGGGCGGAACACTTTTTGTTTATTACAGATCAGCATAAAGGCATTTTACGAACTGAAGCAGACAAATATGGGGTGTTGACTTTACCAATCCCGGATGCGGTAGGTGGTCGGTTTTCAGTCTTAACCGCGGTTGGGTTATTACCTTCTGTGGCGGCTGGGGTGGATATACAACGTTTAATTGATGGGGCTATCTCAGCGTCCCAGGAAATGAAGGAACTCGCTGCAGAAATTGCGCGAACGCAGTTCCTTCTGTATCAAGCAGGACTAAAAGTGAATGTTCTCATGCCGTATTCCATTCAACTGCAAGAGTTTGGACGGTGGTATCGTCAACTGTGGGCAGAATCTTTAGGGAAAGATGGCAAAGGAATTTTGCCGATCAAAGCATGGGGGCCAGCCGATCAGCACTCTCAAGTACAATTTTATATGGATGGAACGCTTCTTCATTCACTCCTTTTTGTCCGCGTTGAAAAGCAGGAAGATGATTATACGATAGAAGGAGTTGATGTAGAGGGCGTTGAATACCTGGAAGGCCATAGTTTTCATGAAATTCTCAATTATGAACAAGAAGCAAC
>CAZGHV010000237.1:0-1524 GCA_964525705.1 uncultured Candidatus Saccharibacteria bacterium
CTGCCTCATCTGCAAACTTCTCCACGCAAGTAAAAGCGGGCACAAACCCCAATTTCTTGTACTGCCCAGCCTCGGCTTTTGTAGGTTTACGCTTCTTATCTTTCCCCAATACCATATGGGAAACCTTACCATCTTTTGTTAAATGGCGTGCTACAAAAACTTGTGACACATCGATGGCTGTGACCGGAACAGCCACGCCTTCTGTGGTAAAAACCTGTGTCATCCCTACTTTTTTACCTATTAATGTCGTAATCATTTTTAACAAAAAAGAGGCCTTTTTGCCTCTAGAAACATGCTACTTGTTGTTCTGAGACAACTTGCCTCGTTTCCACGAGACAGTATTGGCTATATTCAATTATTTTATTTCTATCCCCACTCCTGCCGGCAATTGCAGATGTGTTAATGACTCAATCGTCTTGGGATTGGGGTCTAGGATATCTATCAAACGGATATGGGTAATCAACGCAAAGTGCTCCTTTGATTTGGCATCAATGTGCGGGCCACGATGAACTGCCATCTTCCAGTTTCTACTGGGAATAGGCACAGGTCCGGCACATGAAGCACCAGAACCTTCTGCTGTAGTGATGATCACCTGAGCGGCTTTATCTACCACTTTATGATCATAGCCTTTTAATTTCACACGTATCTTTTGCATTGCGTGTTGCCCTTTGTGTTAAGGATCGCTTGAGAACAAATCGTCCAAAAGCAAGGTGATTATACTAACTATTTGGATTTACCGCAATACTTTTTACTGATTCAAGCTTCACAATTCTCCACAACGACTGGACTTTCATGATAAAAAATCTGGATATCAATAGCAGCTATGCATGCTATAACGCCCCATCCATTTCGATTATCAAGTTAACATTTGGGATATTGCCCGCCATCTTACTCAACACAAATTGCACATGTCCACAAGCTTTGCGACAAGAGAAAAAGGCGTGCTCATTGGCTATTCCCACCAAAGGTCTTGATCTCCCGGAAAGTCCTGCACGTATGGGTAAACAATGCCCTCCGCCCCACACTACCTGTATAAAGTCTGAGTTTTTCCGTCGCTCTATCCAAAGGGAAAGGAAAAGAGTTGACAACCCAGGTATCCATGGTTTTTGCATGCAAGCCCATTACTTACTGCTCATCCAAGACTCTGACCAACTTTTCGAACCAGTTTTGTTCCAATCTATGCAAGTACATGTAAAGTCTCCCTCTAGTCTATCCACCGCTGCCAACATATGCGTGCTGTAATCGGTCTGGGACCTCGCTTCACAGTTATTATTGAGGTACATCCTGATTACTCGGACTTCAAATCAAGCTCACTACCCAGGTATAGGCAGTCATTAAGAGCATCCTTGATGATGATACTTGCAAAAGATTTCAGCTTTTCCGACACTAAAATGTATATCCGATAATTTGCCCTCTGAATTGACCATATAACGCTTTACACGTGCCGGGATTTTGTCACGACACATATAAAAAAAAAACAGGCAGTGCTTTCACACTGCCTGTAAAAGAGACTAGAGGTATGCT